>NZ_JBHUZW010000018.1:0-51518 GCF_042667215.1 Cellulomonas sp. NPDC057328
GCCACCCCCTGCGGGGTGACCGGCCGTCGGTGGGTCGGGGTGCGGCTCAGGCGGCGCACTCCGAGCAGACGGGCTGGCCGTCACGCTCGTAGGCGAGCTGGCTGCGGTGGTGCACCAGGAAGCACTTGGAGCACGTGAACTCGTCGGCCTGGCGGGGCAGGACGCGGACGGAGAGCTCCTCGCCGGACAGATCGGCACCGGGCAGCTCGAAGCCCTCGGCGGCCTCCGTCTCGTCCTCGTCCACCACGCCCGAGTTCTTGTCGGAGCGCCGGGCCTGGAGCTCCTGCAGCGAGTCCTCGCTCAGGTCCTCCTCGGTCTTGCGCGGGGCGTCGTAGTCGGTTGCCATGTGCGGCGTCACACTCCGTCTTCTGCCGTGGGGTCGTGTACGGGGGATCAATGCCTCACGGCCGTTTTTTGTTCCCCGCGCGGACGGATTGTGCCCCACCCGGCGGGCCGACGCGAACACGGACACGTGACCATGTCGTCGCAGGTGACACGGGCCACAGCCGGGAGCGCGCCCACGGCGCCCGGCGGCGCGCGCCGCGCCGTCGTCAGGCGGTGTCGTCGCGGTCGGCGTCCAGCTCGGTGAGCAGGGCGACGAGGTCCGCGACGCGCTCCGCCGGGCCCGCGACGGTCATGTCCGGACCCGCCGGGCGGCCGCGCAGCCCGCGCACGTCGCCGCCCGCCTCGAGCACCACGAGCGACGCCGCCGCCATGTCCCACGGCTGCAGCCCGCGCTCGTAGTGCAGGTCCAGGCGACCGGCCGCCACGTCGCACAGGTCGAGCGCGGCGGAGCCCGCCCGGCGGATGTCGCGGACGCGCGGCAGGAGCTCGACGAGGACCCGTGCCTGCGTGCGCCGGCGCACGGCCACGTACCCGAAGCCCGTGCCCACGAGGCACTCCGCGAGGGGCGCCGGCGGGCCCAGCCGCAGCGGGCGGCCGTCCGCGTGGGCGCCGCGGCCGCGACCGGCGGTGTACGTGCGGTCCTGCGCCGGGGCGTGCACGCACCCGGCCAGGACGGTCCACGTCGCGGGGTCCGGCGCGGTCCCGGCGGCGTCCGCGGCGGGGTCGACGACGGCGGCGAGGCTCACCGCGTACGCCGGGATCCCGTACAGGTAGTTGACGGTGCCGTCGATGGGGTCGACCACCCACGTGACGCCCGACGTCCCCGCGCGGTACCCGTCCTCCTCGCCGAGCACGCCGTCGTCCGGCCGCAGCCGGGCGAGCGCGGTGCGCACCAGCTCCTCGCTCGCGAGGTCCATCGCCGTGACGACGTCGACGGCGCTCGACTTCGTCGCCGCCACGCGGACGTCGCCCGGCCGGCCCTCGTGCACGAGCGCGCCCGCCCGCAGCGCGACGTCCTGCGCGACCCGCACCAGCGCGTCGACCTGCTCGGGCGTGGCCGCCGTGCTCGCTGCGCTCATGCGTCCATCCTGCCGCAGCGGGCCGGCCCGGCCGCGCGGCACGAAAGGTGCGACGAGGGGTGTGACGCACGCCGTGCCGCGCCGGGTGGCGGCGCACCGGGCCGAGGTGCGCGCTCCCGCGCCGGATCGGTGGCAGGCTCGTCCCCGGAGCCCCGGGAGGTCGGATGGGTGAGCTGGAGCTGGTCGGTCTGCACGAGGACGGGGAGCACCTCGTCCTCGTCGCGCCCGACGGGCAGCGCTACCGCCTGCGCATCGACGAGCCGCTGCGTGCGGCGGTCCGCCGCGACCGCCCGCAGCTCGAGCAGCTGCGCGCGGAGCGGGCGGGGACGCTGAGCCCGCGCGAGATCCAGGCGCGGATCCGCGCCGGCGCGACCGCGCAGGAGGTCGCGGACGCCTCGGGCGTCCCCGTCGAGTCCGTGCGCCGCTACGAGGGTCCGGTGCTCGCCGAGCGCGAGTGGGTCGCCGAGCAGGCGCGCGCCACGCGCGTCGGCCGGGACGCCGGCGCGCCCGTGCTGGGCGACCTCGTCACGGACCGCCTCGCCGCGCGCGGGGTGGACCCGACGTCGCTGGCGTGGGACGCCGCGCGCGAGGGCACCGGCCCGTGGACGGTCGTCGCCCGGTTCGTCGTCGCGGACGCGCCGCGCGAGGCCCGGTGGACGTACGACCCCGTGGGACGCGCCGTCGTGGCGGTCGAGGACGAGGCGCGGTGGCTGTCGGAGACCGAGCTCGACGAGCCCGTGTCCCGACGTCACCTCGCCGCCGTGCGCGACGTCGTGTTCGACATCGACGCGATGTCCGCCGCCGCCGAGCCGCAGCCGGTGCCCGAGCAGCCGGAGCCGACGCACGTGCTGCTCGACGAGCTGCGCTCCCGCCGCGGCGTGCGGCAGCCGCTCGACGAGGTCGAGGACGACGAGGAGTTCGAGGGCTTCGGGCCGCAGCACGCCTTCGACTTCTCCGCCGTGGGCGTCGACGACGCGTCCGTGCCCGGCGCGCACCCGCTGGACGCCGACCCGGAGCGCGAGGCGGTCGTGCTGCCGCCGCCGCCCGCCGACCTGCCGGCGGAGCCGGCCGAGCCCGCGCCGCCGGTGCGAGCGGTGCCGGCGCCCTCCGAGCGGACGGCGCGGCAGCGGCCCACCCAGGCGGAGCAGCCCGCGCCGCAGCAGGCCGGCCCGGGCCCGGCAGGCGGCCCGGCAGGCGGCCCGGCAGGGCCGGCGCAGCCCGCCGCCCGGACGGGCGCCGAGCCGGCGTCCGGCACCGAGCCGACGGACCGCCCCGCGCCCGAGCGCCGCGCCCGGCGGACGCGGGCCAAGGTGCCGAGCTGGGACGAGATCGTCTTCGGCGCGAAGCCGGAGTAGCCGGCGGCCGCGCGGCGCCCGTCGGCCGGCGGCGCCCGTCAGCCGTCGGTACGCCGTCAGCCGTCGGCGCCCCTCAGCCGTCGGTACGCCCCGGCGCCGCCTCCTCGAAGAGCGCCTGCTCACCCGGACCCGCGACGGCGCGGGCGGTCGCCGCGGTCATCCGCCGCACGTGGTGCCGCCGGCAGAGCACCTCGTAGGCGACCTCCGCGGCGTGCTCGCGGTCGTCGGCCTCGACGTCCCCCACGACCACCTGCTCGCCCTCGACGACCATGACGCCGCCGACCGTGCGCGCGTTGTGGGTGGCCCGGGCACCGCACCAGCACAGCGCGCGGACCTGCAGCACCTCGACGCGGTCCGCCAGCTCGACGAGCCGCGCGGACCCGGGGAACAGCCGCGCCCGGAAGTCGGTGGTGATGCCGAAGGCGAAGACGTCGGCCGACAGCTCGTCGACCACGCGCGCGAGCTGCTCGACCTGCGCGGCGGTGTAGAACTGCGCCTCGTCGGCGATGAGGTAGTCCACCGGGCGGCCGCGCGTGCGGCGCGTGACGACCTCGGCCCAGAAGTCGGTGCGGTCGTCGACCTCCTCGGCCGCGCGGCGCAGGCCCAGGCGCGACGAGATGGTCGCGGTGCCCGCGCGGTCCTGCCGCGTGAACAGCACGCCGTCACGGCCCCGCGCGGCGTGGTTGTGGTGCATCTGGAGCGCGAGCGTCGACTTGCCGCAGTCCATCGTCCCGGAGAAGAAGACCAGCTCGGCCACGCGTCAGGCCCCTCCCGTCGTCGGTGCGTCCCCGCTCACGCGTGCACCAGCAGCGGCACGAGCATCTCGCGGGCGGTCAGCGAGCCGTGCACCCCCAGGAGCGCGATCGAGGCGGGCGTCTGCGTGCGCGAGTCGACGACGGTCGCGGCGCCGGTCATCGCGACGACGACGTCGCCGACGACGGGGCGCACGTGCTCCGCGACGGGCCCGAACCAGCCGTCCGCGACCGCGGCGTCGCGGGTCGTCACGACCGCGTCGGTACCGAGCGCGGTGCGCCACCGGTCGGCCACGCGGTCGGGGTCGGCGCCGGGGTCGAGGTGCAGGTGCAGGGCGCGCGGCTCCCCCGCGGTCAGGGCGACGTCGGCACCGAGCACGGGGTCGGTCGCGACGTCCCGGCGCAGCGCCGGGTCGACGTCGACCATGCCGTGGTCGGCGGTCACGACGAGGAGGGTGCCGCGCGGCAGCGACCGCGCCAGCCGGGCGAGCGCGGCGTCGAGCTCCGACAGCGCGTCGCCCCACTGCCACGAGCCCCAGCCGTGGTGGTGGCCGGCCTTGTCGACCTCGCCCCAGTACAGGTACGTCAGGCCCGGGGCCCGCAGCGACCGCACGGTCGCGTCGACGCGGTCGTCGAGCCGCTCCGCCGCGACGTACGCGGGCCCCCGCAGGGCGGCGTTCGTCAGACCGGAGCCGGCGAACCGCGCGGGCCCGACGCTCGCGACGGGCAGGCCGGCGGCGACGGCACCCTCGAGCACGGTGGGCTCCCGCTGCCAGGTGCGTGCGTCGGGCAGGTCGGTCCAGGAGACGAGGTTGCCGAGCCCGCCCGTCGCGGGGACGCGCACGGTGTACCCGAGCATGCCGGTGGCGCCGGGCGACGCGGCCGTGCCGAACGTGCCGAGCGCCGTCGCGGTGGTGGACGGGAACGTCGTGACCAGCGGCTCCGCGCCCGGGAGCAGCGACCGCAGGAACGGCGCGTGCCCGCCGCGCTCGACGAGGTTGAGGTGCCCGAGGCCGTCCACGAGGACGACGCACGCCCGCTCGACGGCCGGCAGGGCCAGCGCCTCGCGCGCGGCCGCTCCCCCGGCGACGTCGGTGCCGAGCGCCGCCACGACGGCGGGCAGGACGTGCGCGAGCGACCGCGTCCCCGACCCGGGGAGCACGAGCTCCTCGGCGTCGCGCGTGACGGGTCCGGCGCTCACCGGCGCGCCGACGCGGCCGACAGCGTGCGCCCGAAGGCGAGCGCGGCGCGCACGGCGTCGCGCCCCTCGGCCGCGGCGCTGACCCGGACGACGACGTCGTCGGGCGTGAGCGTGCCGGTCAGGCCGTGGTCGGCGTCGCACGACGGGTCCGGGCAGCTCGCGGGCTCGAGGTCGACGCGCTGGACGGCGCCCCAGCCGACGGCGAGCGTCAGCTCGGTCGGGCCGTCGCCCCGGCGGTGCTCCTGCGGGTTCGGCACGACGTGCGTGACGGCGACCGACCGCAGCTCGGAGAGCGGCACCGCCTCCGTGGTCGCGGACGCGCTGGCGGACGGGTGCTCCGAGTCGGCCGGGTGGTCGTCCACGTGCGCGACCACGAGCCGCGTCGGCGTCAGCGCCAGCACGGTGACGTGCCGCCGGACCTCCGAGGCGTCGAACGTGGTCTCGGGGTGCACGAGGTGGGCCACGACCTCCTCGCCGGCGAGCGCGAGGTCGAGGACGTCGCTCACGAGCTCGGGGTAGTAGCCGGCGCGGTGCAGGTCGTGCTGGAGGGTCGTCGACGGTGCGGGCACGGTCCCATCCTCCCACCCCCGGCGACGCCGTCTCACGTCCGGGCCAGCCGGCGCAGCGCGTCCGCACGGTCGGCGGGGGCCACCGACGCCGACGCGCCGAGCACCACGACGCCCGACGTCGACACGACGACGGGCGCGAGCTCCAGCGCGCGCAGGTCCGGCAGCGCGTCCGCGAGGACGGAGACGCGCGCGACGAGGTCCTCGACGGCGGCGACGTCGAGGCGCGGCAGCCCCCGGTAGCCGAACAGGCGCGGGGCCGCGCGCGGCGTGCGCACGATCTCCGTGACGTCGACGTCCGTGAGCGGCGGGACGCCGTACGCCACGTCGCCGAGCAGGTCGGTCGCGTCGCCCGACAGGCCGAAGCTGATGACGGGCCCGAACAGCGGGTCCTCGGCGGACCGCACGACGCACGGCACGCCGTGCGGCGCCATCGCCTGGACCTCGAGCGGCGGCACGCCCGGGCCGGGGTCGTGGTCGGCCGCGAGCGCGAGGATCCCCGCGACGTCGGCGCGCATCTCGGCGGCGTCGGCGACGTCGAGGCGGACGCCGCCGAGGTCCGCGCGGTGCCGCAGCGCCGGCACGGTCGTCTTGACGGCCACCGGCCAGCCCAGCCGCTCCGCCGCGGCGACGGCCTCGTCGGCGTCGTGCACGCGCACCGACGGCAGCACGTGCACGCCGACCGTGCCGAGCAGCTCCGCGACCGCCGCCGGCGACAGCGGCACGGGCCGGCCGTCCGTCGCGCGCCCGGCCGCGAGGTGCGCCGCGACGAGCCGCTCGGCGGCGCGCGTGTCGACGCCCTCGGGGCGCACGGGCCGCCCCCGGTCGGTGCCGCGCCACGCGGCGTACCGGGTCGCGTGGCCCAGCGCGAGCACGGCGTCCTCGGGGGCGCTGTACGCGGGCACGGTCCGCACGCGTCCGCTCGGGTCCGTGGCCGTGAGCTCCGGCGTGATGCCGTGCAGGTCCACCATGCACGCGACCGTCGTGCGGCCCGTCGCGGCGGCCGCACGGGCCACCTCGCGCGGCACCACGGGGTCGGGCGTGCCGAGCGTCGGCAGGCGCACGGCGACGACGACGTCGGTCTGCTCGTCCGCGTACAGCCGGTCGACGGTCGCGCGGACGTCGTCCGCGGGGGCGTCCTCGGCCAGCAGCTCCACGCGGCCCGTCACGACGAGCCCGGCGGCGGCGGCCGCCTCGGCGACGAGCGCGGCGACGCTGGCCGAGCTCGCGAGGATCGACGTGCGTCGCCCGCTCGGCAGCGGCTGGTGCGCCAGCACCTGCACGACGTCGAGCAGCTGGTGCTGGTTCTCGACGCGGATCACGCCCGACTGGCGCATCACCTCCTCGAGCGTGCGCCGCGGCGCCCGGGTGGGACGCACGGCGTGCCCGGGCGGCACCACCTGGCCGGAGCGCCCCGCGGTGACGACGACCACGGGCTTGTGCGTCGCGAGCCGGCGCGCGACGCGGGAGAACTTGCGCGGGTTCCCGATCGACTCCAGGTAGAGACCGACGACGTCCGTGCTGTCGTCCTCGCCCCAGAACTGCATGAGGTCGTTGCCGGACACGTCGGCGCGGTGGCCGGCCGAGACGAACTGCGCGAGGCCGAGCCCCCGGCGGTCCACGGCCGCCAGCAGCGGGACGGCCATGGGCGCGGACTGGCAGAACAGCCCGATGCGGCCCGCCCGCGGCGGGCGCTCGGCGAGCGACACGTCGAGCGTCGTCCCGTCGAGCCGGCTGACGATGCCGAACGACGCCGGCCCGACGAGCCGCATCCCCGCGCCGTGCACCACGCCGAGCAGCAGGCGCAGCCGGGCGAGCCCCTCGGGGCCGGCCTCGGCGAACCCCGACGACAGCAGCACCAGGCCGCGCACGCCGAGCGCGCCCAGGCGCCGCGCGACGTCGAGCACCTGCTCCGCCGGCAGCACGACGACCGCCAGCTCGACGGGCCCGGGCACGTCGTCGACCCGCCGGTGGAGGTGCACGCCGTCGCCGCTCCCGTCGTCCTCCCCCGGCCCGCCGTCGCCCACACCGACGGCGTGCACGACGACCGTGCCCTCGCGCGCGGCCGGCAGCAGGCCCGTCAGCACCCGCCGGGCGTGGGCCCCGTGCAGCCCCCGCGCCGGGTCGGGCCCCGGGCCCACGACGAGCACGGACCGCGCCGACAGCAGCGCGCGCATCGACCGCGCCTCGGCGCGGTGCTCCCGGTCCGCCATGACGGCGAGCGAGCGCTCGGTCGGGTCGATGTCGAACGTCACCTGCACGACGCCGTCCTCGGTGCGCTGCCGCACCTCGTACCCGGCGTCGCGGAACACGTGCAGCATGCGCCCGTTCTGCGGCAGCACCTCGGCGACGAACCGCCGCACACCGCGCTCGCGGGCCGCGGCGGCGAGGTGCTCGAGCAGCACGGAGGCGAGCCCCTTGCCCTGGTGGGCGTCGGCGATGTTGAACGCGACCTCGGCGGACTCGCCGTCGACGCGGTCGTAGCGCGCGACGCCGATGATCCGCTCGGGCGGGTCGCCCGCCGACGCCTCCTCGTCGGGCGCCACGTCCCCCGCACCGACGGCACCGGGCGCCGCCGTGACCGCGACGAGCGCGACGCGGTCGACGTGGTCGACCCGCACCAGCCGCTGCAGGTCGCGCTCCGGCAGCCGCTCGAGCGCGGCGAAGAAGCGCAGGAACGTCGACCGCTCCGACTGGGCGACGTGGAAGGCCTGCAGCGCGTCGGCGTCCTCCGGCCGGATCGGCCGCAGCCGCGTCGTCGACCCGTCGTGCAGGACGACGTCCGCCTCCCACGTGGCGGGGTACGGGCCGGTGCCCGGCTCCGCGGGCGCGTGGGGCGGACGGGGGACGACGTCGGCCATGCCGCCAGGCTAGCGGGGCGCCGGGCCCGCGCGCCGTCCGGGCGTGCCGTGGCCACGACGACCCCGCGTGCGCGCGAGAATGGGCGCCGCGGCGCCCGCCGCGTCCCCGCACCCGAGGAGCAGACCACCCCATGGCGCGTCGTCCCGCGACCCCCGACCTGCCGCCCGAGGACCTCGTCGAGAAGATCGTCGACATCGACGTCTCCACCGAGATGGAGGGGTCGTTCCTCGAGTACGCGTACTCGGTCATCTACTCGCGGGCGCTGCCGGACGCGCGGGACGGACTCAAGCCCGTGCAGCGGCGGATCGTCTACCAGATGGCCGACATGGGCCTGCGGCCCGACCGCCCGTACGTGAAGTCGGCGCGCGTCGTCGGCGAGGTCATGGGCAAGCTCCACCCCCACGGCGACGCGCCGATCTACGACGCGATGGTCCGCCTCGCGCAGGCGTTCTCGCTGCGCCTGCCGCTGGTCGACGGCCACGGCAACTTCGGCTCGCTCGACGACGGCCCGGCGGCCTCCCGGTACACCGAGGCGCGCATGGCACCGTCGGCGATGGCGATGACGCAGGGCCTCGACGAGGACGTCGTCGACCTCGTCCCCAACTACGACAGCAAGCTCACGCAGCCGGCCGTGCTGCCGGCGGCGATCCCGAACCTGCTGGTCAACGGCGCGACGGGCATCGCGGTCGGCATGGCCACCAACATGGCGCCGCACAACCTCGTCGAGGTCGTCGCGGCGGCCCGGCACCTCGTGCTGCACCCGGACGCCACGCTCGAGGACCTCATGCGGTTCGTCCCGGGGCCGGACCTGCCGACGGGCGGCAAGATCGTCGGCCTCGACGGCGTGCGCGACGCCTACCGCACGGGCCGCGGCGCGTTCCGCACCCGCGCGACGGCGCGCATCGAGAACGTGACGCCCAAGCGCAAGGGCATCGTGGTCACCGAGCTGCCCTACCTGGTCGGCCCCGAGAAGGTCATCGAGAAGATCAAGGAGGGCGTGCAGTCCAAGAAGCTCTCGGGCATCGCGGACGCCGTCGACCTCACCGACCGCCAGCACGGCCTGCGCCTCGTCATCGAGGTCAAGACCGGGTTCCTGCCGGAGGCCGTGCTCGAGCAGCTCTACCGCTACACGCCGATGGAGGACTCGTTCTCCATCAACAACGTCGCGCTCGTCGACGGGCAGCCGCGCACCCTCGGTCTGCGCGAGCTGCTGCAGGTCTGGGTCGGCCACCGCATCGACGTCGTGCGCCGCCGCTCGCGCTACCGGCTGCGCAAGCGGCAGGAGCGCCTGCACCTCGTCGAGGGCCTCCTCGTCGCGATCCTCGACATCGACGAGGTCATCCAGGTCATCCGCTCCTCGGACGACTCCGACGAGGCGCGCACCCGCCTGCGCTCGGTCTTCGACCTCTCCGAGCCGCAGGCCGAGTACATCCTCGAGCTGCGCCTGCGCCGCCTGACGCGGTTCTCGCGCATCGAGCTCGAGCGCGAGCAGCAGGAGCTCAAGGACGAGATCGCCCGGCTCGAGGCGCTGCTCGCCGACGACGCGCTGCTGCGCGGACTCGTCTCCGACGAGATGGCCGAGGTGGCCGCGACGTACGGCACGCCGCGCCGCACGATCCTGCTCGAGCACGCGGGCGGCGCGAGCGTCGCCGGCGCGGCGGCCTCCGCGCCCACGGGACGCGGCAAGGGCGCGGCACCGCTCGAGATCCCCGACTCGCCGTGCTGGGCGCTGCTGTCGGCGACCGGGCTGCTCGCCCGCACCGCCGACCACGGCGAGCCCGGCCGCGGCGACGGCTCGCAGCGCAGCCGGCACGACGTCGTGGCGTCGGCGGTCCCGACGACCGCCCGCGCCGAGGTGGGGGCGCTCACCTCACGCGGCCGCGTCGTGCGCGTGCCGGTGCTCGACCTGCCGTCGCTGCCGCCGACCGACGGCCCGCCCACGCTGTCGGGCGGCCTGCCCGTCGGCGAGGCGGTGACGCTGGAGAAGGACGAGCGCGTCGTGGCGCTCGTGCCGCTGACCGCGGACGCGGCGCCGCTCGCCCTCGCCACGGCGCAGGGCGTCGTCAAGCGCGTCACGCCCGGGGACGTGCCGGGCAACCGCGACGCGTGGGAGGTCGTGGCCCTCAAGGACGGCGACGAGGTCGTCGGCGGCGCCACCGCCCGCGACGAGGACGAGCTCGTCCTCGTGTCGACGGACACCTCGCTGCTGCACTTCCCCGCGGCGCACGTGCGCCCGCAGGGACGCGCCGCGGGCGGCATGGCGGGCATCAAGCTCGGCACGGGGGCGCGGGTCGTGGCCTTCTCGGTGGTCCGCCCCGAGGACGCCGACCCCGTGGTCGTCACCGTCGCGGGAGCCTCGACGGCACTGCCCGGCACGCAGACCGGCTCGGTCAAGGTGACCCCGTTCGCGCTGTACCCGGCGAAGGGGCGCGCGACCGGCGGCGTCCGCTCGCACCGGTTCCTCAAGGGCGAGGACGCGCTGATCCTCGCCCACGTCGGCGCCTCCCCCGCGCGCGCGACCGGCTCCGGCGGGCAGCCCGTGCCGCTGCCCGAGCCCGATCCGCGCCGCGACGGCTCGGGCGTCCCGCTGTCCGCACCGGTCCACGCGATCGGCTGACGCGTGGCCACCCGGGAGGCGGGGAGGTGGTGGTGACGGCACAGCAGTTCACGACGATCTCGCTGATCGAGGACCGCACGCTGCGTGAGTCCTCGGGCGGCGACTTCGGCGTGCCGGGGTCGGCGTGGGCCACCGTCGTGCAGGTCGCCGTCGGGAACCCGGCGCATTTCAGCTGGTGGTGGTGGCCCCGCCAGCCGGGCGAGTGGCGCGTCTCCCGCTTCCGGCACCGGGCGCGGTACGACTTCGACATCCTCGCCCGGGTGCGCTCCCCGCAGTTCGTGGAGACGAGCGCGCACTTCGTCTCCCCGGTGCACGGCCCCCGCGCGGTCGTCCTGGACGCATGGGACCGGGAGCGCGCGTACGCACTCGTCCGCGCGCAGGTCGACGGCGCCCGCGGTGCTGACGTCGTCTCGGCCCTGCGCGACCTGCAGCGCACGTGCTGGGTCCACATCCCGGACGACGACACGTGGTTCGACGTCCCGATGGAGGACTAAGCCGGGTTTCCGGGCGGCCATGCGATTCCACAGGAGCCGCATATCCGAGCGACGTCACCATGCCCGTCCGGCACGCTGGTGCCATGACCACGCTCGACCGGCTCGACGCCGACCTCACCGCCGCCATGAAGGCCCGCGACACCACCCGCACCGGCACGCTGCGCCAGGCGATCGGCGCCGTGCGCGCCGAGGCGAAGGCCGGCCCGGCCGCGCGGGACCTCTCCGAGGACGACGTGCTCGCCGTGCTGGCGCGCGAGGTGAAGAAGCGGCGCGAGTCCGCGCAGATCTACACCGACGCGGGCGCGGCCGACCGCGCCGCGACCGAGACCGCCGAGGCCGACCTCATCGCGACCTACCTGCCCGCCGCCCCGACCGGCGAGGAGCTCGCCGCGCTCGTGCGCACCGTCGTCGACGAGCTCGACGCGACGTCGCCGAAGGACATGGGCCGCGTGATGAAGGAGGTCTCCGCCCGGGCAGGCCGCGGCGCCGACGGCCGCACGCTCTCGACGCTCGTCCGCGAGGAGCTGGCGGCCCGCGCGTCCTGACGCCCCCGGGCGCTCCCACCCGCCGGTGACGCAGGGCACGGCGCGGTCGCGCGTCGACCGCGCCGCGCCCGTCCTACCGTGGTTGCGTGGCACCCGCGCTCCAGCTCCCCCGCTCCGTCCTGCTCGCCCTGTGGCTGACCGCCCCCGCCGACGCGCGCCGGGCGACCCTCGCCGTCCAGGGCGAGGACGAGCCGCACGCCGTGCACCGCGGCGACGACGACGTCGTCCCGCTCGTGCAGTGGCTCACCGACTCGGCGGCCGCGACGGAGGTGGGCGTTGCCCTGCCGGTGCCCGGCGAGCCCGTGGCGGTGCCGCCGCCGGCCTCCGGCCCGGCCATCGAGGTGGGCGAGTCGGTGCTGGTGGCGCGGGGCGACGCGACGGTCGTGGCCGTGCCGCGCGTCGAGCGGTTCGGTTCCGACCTCGAGCCGGGGCACCTCGTGCGCTGGCACGTCACCGCGGTGCCGGACTGGCGCCCGGCCGCGCACGCGCAGGTCGGCTCGCTGGAGGACGCCGAGCGCGCCCTGCGCGACGGCCTGCGCACGGCCACGGAGGCACTCGTCGACCTCGACGTGGCGCGCTGGAGCGCCGACGCGGCCGAGGAGATCGCGGTCGTCCGCGACGGCGCGCTCACGCCGTCCCGCATCCCGCCGGGCGTCGAGGCGCAGCGGCTGCGCGTGCTCACCAGCGCGGCACGCCTGCGCGCGATCGTCCGGCTCGCGACGCGGGACGACGGCGGCGCCGTGAACACGTGGCAGGCGGACCAGCGCGCGACCGCGCTGCGCGAGGTCGACCGGGTGGCGCGCCGCGCGATGGCGGCCGCGGCGACGCGGCTCGCCGGCGGCTGACGGCCCGGGGCGCGGTGGCGCGCGTCAGCCCCCGAGCACCGTCCGGTAGACATCGAGCGTGCGCTCGCCGATCGCGCGCCACGAGAAATGCTCCTCGACGCGCCGGCGCGAGGCGACGCCGAAGGCGGCCGCCCGCTCCCGGTCGGCGACCGCGTCGGCGAGCGCGGCGCCCAGGTCGGCGACGAACCGGTCCGGGTCGACGGGCGTCCCGGTGCCGTCCTGCACCTGCTCGATCGGCACGAGCCACCCCGTGACGCCGTCGTCGACGACCTCGGGGATGCCGCCGGTGGCGGTGCCGACGACCGGCAGGCCGACGGCCATGGCCTCGAGGTTGACGATGCCGAGCGGCTCGTAGACGGACGGGCAGACGAAGACGGTGCCGTGCGCGAGGACCGCGCACAGCTCCGCGCGGGGCAGCATCCGCTCGATCCAGACGACGCCGCCGCGCCGGGCCTGCAGCCCCTCGACGAGACCGGTCACCTCGGCCATGATCTCGGGCGTGTCCGGGGCGCCGGCGCACAGCACGAGCTGCACGTCCGCGGGCAGCGACTCGGCCGCGCGCAGCAGGTACGGCAGGCCCTTCTGCCGGGTGATCCGGCCGACGAACACGACCGCCGGACGGTCGGGGTCGATGCCGAGCCCCTCGACGACGGCGCGCGCCCGCGCGGTCGCCTCCTCGCCCTCGGGACGTCGCCACCCGTCGAGGTCGATGCCGTTGTGCACGACGTGCACGCGGTCCGGGTCGACCGCGGGGTACGCGCGCAGGATGTCGGCGCGCATGCCGGCGCTCACGGCGATGACGCCTGCGGCGGCCTCGTAGGCGGTGCGCTCGACCCACGACGACAGCGCGTACCCGCCGCCGAGCTGCTCGGCCTTCCACGGACGCAGCGGCTCGAGGCTGTGCGCGGTCACGACGTGCGGCACGCCGTACAGCAGCGACGCCAGGTGCCCGGCGAGGTTCGCGTACCAGGTGTGGGAGTGCACGAGGTCGGTGGCCGCACCACCGTCGCGGCCGATGCCGTCGACGATCGACAGGTCGACCCCCATCGTCGCGAGCGCCGGGTTCGCGCCCGCGAGCGCCTCGGGGACCGCGTAGCCGTGCGTACCCGGCTCCTCGACGGGCGCGTCGAACGCGTGCACGCGCACGTCCACGAGGTCGCGCAGCACGGCCGTCAGCCCGGCGACGTGGACGCCGGCGCCGCCGTACACGTGCGGCGGGTACTCGCGGGTCAGCAGGTCGACGCGCACGGGGAGCCTCCAGGTCGCGACCGGCCTGGTCAGCCGGTCCTGGACGACACGCTAGCGCCCACGCCGCGTCGCCTCGCTGCGAGCGCCGGACAGCCCTAGGTTGGGTCCATGCCAGCGCCGCGTGTCCTCGCCATCGTCCTCGCCGGAGGGGAGGGGAAGCGGCTCATGCCCCTGACCGCGCACCGGGCGAAGCCCGCGGTCCCCTTCGGCGGCATCTACCGCCTGATCGACTTCGCGCTGTCGAACGTCATCAACTCGCACTACCTGCACGTCATCGTGCTCACCCAGTACAAGTCCCACAGCCTCGACCGGCACGTGTCCCGCACGTGGCGCATGTCGCCGCTGCTGGGCAACTACGTCGCCGCGGTGCCGGCGCAGCAGCGCGTGGGCAAGCACTGGTACCTCGGCAGCGCCGACGCGATCTACCAGTGCCTCAACATCATCGACGACGAGCGGCCCGACATCGTCGTCGTGGTCGGCGCCGACCACGTCTACCGCATGGACTTCTCGCAGATGGTCGACTCGCACATCGAGTCGGGCGCGGAGCTGACGGTGGCGGGCATCCGCCAGCCGATCGGCATGGCCGACCAGTTCGGCGTCATCGAGACGGAGCCGTCCGACCCCACGCGCATCGCGGCGTTCCGGGAGAAGCCGTCCGACCCCACGCCGGTGCCGGGCTCCCCCACCGAGATCCTCGCGTCGATGGGCAACTACGTGGCCGACGCGGACGCGCTGGTGCGCGCGGTGACGGCCGACGCGGAGGACGTGAACTCCCGGCACGACATGGGCGGCGACATCGTCCCGTGGTTCGTCGAGCGCGGGACCGCGGGCGTCTACGACTTCATCCGCAACGACGTGCCCGGCTCGACCGACCGCGACCGCGACTACTGGCGCGACGTCGGCACGATCGACTCGTACTACGACGCCAACCAGGACCTGATCTCGATCGAGCCGGTCTTCAACCTCTACAACGAGGAGTGGCCGCTCTTCACGGGCTACACGGGCCTGCCGCCGGCGAAGTTCGTGCACGCGGGCGCCGGCCGCCTCGGGCACGCCGCGGACTCGATCGTCTCCCCCGGCGTCCTGGTGTCCGGCGCGACGGTGTCGTCGTCGGTCCTGTCCCCCGGCGTGCGGCTGCACTCGTGGGCGCAGGTGACGGACTCGGTGCTCATGGACGGCGTCGAGGTGTCGCGCTACGCGCAGGTGCACCGCGCGATCCTCGACAAGAACGTCATCGTCCCCGAGCGGGCGCGTGTCGGCCTGGACCACGAGCACGACCGTGCGCGCGGGTTCACGGTGACCGAGAGCGGCATCACCGTGGTGCCCAAGGGCTCGATCATCGACGACTGAGCCGCGCCGGACGACCGAGCCGCACCGCCTGACGGACGCACCGCCGCGTCCGCCCGGTGCCGCACTACCCTGCCGGGCGTGGACAGCACCCCCGCACGCGCCGACGTCGCGACCGACTCCCGCCGGCTCGTCGTCATGGACGTCGACTCGACGCTCATCACCGGTGAGGTCGTCGAGATGCTGGCGGCACGGGCAGGCTCGCTGCCGCTCGTCGCCGCGGTCACCGAGCGGGCGATGCGCGGGGAGATCGACTTCGCCCAGTCGCTGCGCGAGCGCGTCGCCACGCTCGCGGGCCTGCCGGTCGCGGTGTTCGACGAGGTGCTGGCGGAGGCCGAGCTGACGCCCGGCGCCGTCGAGCTGGTCGCGGCGCTGCAGGAGCGCGGGTGGCCGGTGGGGCTGGTGTCCGGCGGCTTCGTCGAGGTCGTGCGTCCGCTGGCGGCGCGGCTGGCCATCACGCGCGTGCACGCGAACCGGCTCGAGGTCGCCGACGGCGTGCTGACGGGCCGCGTCGACGGCCCGGTGGTGGACCGCGCGGCGAAGGCCGCGACGCTGGCGGCGTGGGCGGCGGAGCTCGGGCTGCCGATGAGCCGGACCGTCGCGATCGGCGACGGCGCGAACGACCTCGACATGCTGGCCGCCGCCGCGACGGGCATCGCGTTCAACGCCAAGCCGGTCGTGGCGGCCGCGGCGGACGCGGCCGTCGACGGCCGCCTCGACGCCGTGCTGGCGCTGGAGCCCTTCGCGGGCTGACCCGGCTCCGTGCTGACCCGCCCGGCTCGGGGCTGACCCGCCGGGCTCAGCCGGTGGCGAGGTGCACGAGCCGCAGCGCGCCGGGCGCCGTGGCGTCCCACCCGCCGTCGAGCTCGAGGACGGACCACGAGGCGGTCGGCACACCGCGCTGCACGCGGGCCAGGACCTCGGCGTCGGAGCCGTCACCGGCCAACGTGGCTGCCGCGTGCGACATCGTCGGCTCGTGCCCGACCACGAGGACGGTCGTCGCGTCGGCGGGCACCGCCTGGACGGCCGCGGCGAGGTCGCCCGTCGTCGCGTCGTACAGGTCGTCGGTCACGGTCACGACGGCGTCGGGCGCACCGGCGGCCGCCAGGGCCGTGCGGGCGATCTCCCAGGTCTGCCGGGTGCGCAGCGCGGACGAGCACAGCACGTGCGTGGGCGCCAGGCCGGCGGCGGCGAGCGCGGCACCGGCGGCGGACGCCTGGCGCCGGCCGGCGAGCGCGAGGGGGCGCTCGTGGTCGGGCAGCACGCCGGCGGGCTCGGCCTTCGCGTGCCGCAGCAGCACGAGTCGGTGGGATGTCACCGCACCAGCGTCCCACCGCGGACGACCCGCGCGGCACGGTGTCCGCGCGGGTCGTGCGTGACGTGCGTGACGTCCCCCGTCACAGGCCCATCGCGTGGACGCCGCCGTCGACGTGGACGATCTCGCCCGTCGTCGCCGGGAACCAGTCCGACAGCAGGGCCGCGACCGCACGCGCGGTGGGCTCCGGGTCCGTCACGTCCCAGCCGAGGGGCGCACGGTCGGGCCAGCCGCCCTCCATCGACTCGAAGCCGGGGATCGACTTCGCGGCGGTGGTGCGGATCGGCCCGGCCGAGACGAGGTTGACGCGGATGCCCTGCGGCCCGAGGTCGCGGGCGAGGTACCGGGCCGTCGACTCGAACGCCGCCTTCGCGACGCCCATCCAGTCGTACACCGGCCACGCGTACCGCGCGTCGAACGTGAGGCCGACGACCGAGCCGCCCGGACCCATGAGCGGCAGTGCCGCGACGGCGAGCGACTTCAGCGAGTACGCGCTGATCTGCACGGCGGTCGCGACGTCGTCCCACTCCCCGGCGAGGAAGTTCCCGCCCATGACGGACTGCGGCGCGAAGCCGATCGAGTGCACGACGCCGTCGAGGTGGTCGGCGTGCTCGCGCACCCGGTCCGCGAGCGCGGCGAGGTCGTCGGCCGACGTGACGTCGAGCTCGACGACGGGTGCGGGCTTCGGCAGGCGGCGCGCGATCGCCTGCGTCAGGCGCATCTGGCGCCCGAACGACGACAGGACGACCTGCGCGCCCTGCTCCTGCGCGAGCCGCGCGACGTGGAACGCGATCGAGCCGTCCGTGAGGACGCCGGTGACCAGGAGCGTCTTGCCCTCGAGCAGTGCCATGGGGATGCCTTCCGTGCGGGGAGATCGGGATGCCGGCCGCGGGGCCGGCGCGGTGCCGGGGTGCGTCAGTGACCCATGCCGAGGCCGCCGTCGACGGGCACGACCGCGCCCGAGACGTACGCGGCCGCGTCGGACGCGAGGAACTCGACGACGCGCGCGACCTCCTCGGCGTGGCCGAACCGGCCGGCGGGGATCGACGCGAGGTACGCGTCCTGGCGGTCCTGCGGGAGCGCCTTCGTCATGTCGGTGTCGATGAAGCCGGGGGCGACGACGTTCGCGGTGATGTTCCGGCCGCCCAGCTCCCGCGTGATCGAGCGGGCCATGCCGACGAGCGCGGACTTCGACGCCGCGTAGTTGACCTGCCCCGGCGACCCGTACAGCCCGACGACGGACGAGATCAGCACGATGCGGCCGCGGCGCAGCCGGATCATGCCCTTGCTGGCGCGCCGCACGACGCGGAACGAGCCGGTCAGGTTGACGTCGAGGACGTCCGTGAACTCCTCGTCGGTCATGCGCATCAGCAGCTGGTCGCGCGTGACGCCGGCGTTGGCGACGACGACCTCCACGGGGCCCTGGGCCGCCTCGACCTCGGTGAACGCGGCGTCGACCGCGGCGGTGTCGCGCACGTCCGCGCGCACCTCCAGGACGCCGTCGGGTGCGCCGCCGGACCGGACGATCGTGGCCACCGCGTCGCCGTTCGCGAGGAAGCGCTCGGCGATGGCCCGCCCGATGCCGCGGTTGGCGCCCGTCACCAGGACGCTGCGCGGGGCGCGGACCGGCGCGGCGGTACCGGGGGTGGGCGTGGGCTCGGGTGTCGTCGCAGGCACGGGTCACGACGCTAGCCGACGGCGTGCGCCGCGCACGGGGTGCGGGCGCGCACGAGTTGCCCCTCACACGTTGTGGGAGACCCACAACGACGTGCGGCGCCTACCATGGGGTGTGAGCACCCGACGCCGTCGCGACCTCCCGCAGGAGGAGGTGCACCGCATCACGTCCGCGCCCGAGCCGCTGGCCGACGACCTCGCCCGCCGGCAGCGCCGCTACCTGTGGCAGATGGGCATCCGGGTGGTGTGCTTCCTCGCGGCGGGGCTGCTGTGGGCGCACGTGCCGTTCGCCGTGTCGATCACGCTGGTGGCGGCCGCGGTCGTCCTGCCCTACGTGGCCGTGCTCCTGGCCAACGCCGGGCGCGAGCGGCGGGTCGAGGGCGACGTGTACATGACGCCGCGCGAGCTGGGTGCCGGACCGCGGGGCGGCGGCGAGCTGGGCGGGTCGTGATGACCGCGCCCGTGCCCGATGCCGTCGACGAGCTGGTCTGCAGCGCGCGCGGGTGCCGCGCGGACGCGACGTGGGGCGTCCTGTGGAACAACCCGCGGCTGCACACGCCCGAGCGGCGCAAGGTGTGGCTCGCGTGCGACGAGCACCGCGAGCACCTGCGTCAGTACCTCGAGGTGCGCGGGTTCCTGCAGGACGTCGTCCCCGTCGCCGACCTCGAGCGGGCGGCCCCGTGAGCGGCGCGCCCGCGCGCACCCCGGCCGCCACCGGCCTCCCCGACATCGGCCCCGTCCGCCCGGGCCGGCCGCCCGGCGAGCCGTCGGACGCCCGCGCCGACGCACGCCGGCGCGCCCTCGGGCTGCTGGCGCTGGCCGTCGCGGTGGCGGTGGTGTGCACGCTGCTCGGCCGGTGGCAGTGGTACCGGCACGTGCACCGTGCGGAGGCGATCGCGGTCGTCGAGGCGAGCTACGCCGCGGCGCCGGTGGACCTGGCCGACCTCGTCGCCGACCCCGACGCCCCGCTGCCCACCGACGACACGTGGCGCGCGGCGACCGTGACCGGTCGCTACCTCCCCGACGCGACGGTCCTGCTGCGCAACCGCCCCGTCAACGGCACGCCCGCGTACCACGCCCTCGTTCCTCTGCTCGTCACCGACGCGGCACCCGACGGCTTCGGCACACCGGTCGACGCGGGGCGCGTCCTCGTGGTGGACCGCGGCTGGGTGCCCACGGGCGACGACGGGTCGGTGGGCGTCGACGTCCCCGCGCCCCCGCCGGGCGACGTCCGCGTCACCGTGCGCCTGCGGCCGGGCGAGGCCCCGAGCGACCGCGACGCCCCCGCCGGGCAGGTGCAGGCGATCGCGCCGGCGCAGGTCCTCGCGGCCGGCGGCGACGCCGTGCCCGCCGACGCCGCCCCGTACGCGGCGTACGGCGCGCTCGTCGAGGAGCTGCCGGCGGCCGCGGAGGCGCTCGGTCCGCTCGCGGCGCCGAGCACCGACCCGGGCTCGCACCTGTCCTACGCGTTCCAGTGGTGGGTGTTCGCGCTGGGCGGCCTCGTCGCGTTCTCGGTCGCGGCGCGGCGCGAGTGGCGGGACGGCGCCACGACCCCGGGTACGGCACCGGGCGCGTCCCCGGCCGGCACCGACCCGGCCGCGCCCGGTCCGACCCGCCGCCGACGCGCGCCGGGCCGCGACGAGCTCGACGAGGACGCGGAGATCGACGCGCAGCTGGCCGGCCGCGCCGGGCGGCCGGCCTGAGCCGTCCCGTGCGGGCCGTCAGGCCAGCGCGATGAGATCCAGGTAGTCGGGGCCCCAGAGGTCCTCGTCGCCGTCGGGCAGCAGCAGCACGCGCTCCGGCTCGAGCGCCGCGACCGCGCCCTCGTCGTGGCTGACGAGCACGACGGCACCCTTGTAGCCGCGCAGCGCGGCGAGGATCTCCTCCCGCGAGGCGGGGTCGAGGTTGTTCGTCGGCTCGTCGAGCAGCAGGACGTTCGCGCTGGACACGACGAGGGCCGCGAGCGCGAGCCGCGTCTTCTCCCCGCCCGACAGCACGCGCGCCGGCTTGTCGGCGTCGTCCCCGGAGAACAGGAACGAGCCGAGCACCGAGCGCACCTGCGTGTCGGTGAGGTCGGGCGCCGCGGTGCGCAGGTTCTCCACGACCGTGCGGTCGAGGTCGAGGGTCTCGTGCTCCTGCGCGTAGTAGCCGAGCTTGAGGCCGTGCCCGGGCTTCACCTCGCCGGTGTCGGGCGTCTCCAGGCCGCCGAGCATGCGCAGCAGCGTCGTCTTCCCCGCGCCGTTGAGCCCGAGGACGACGACCTTGCTCCCGCGGTCGATCGCGAGGCTGACGTCGGTGAAGACCTCCTGCGAGCCGTACGACTTCGACAGGCCCTCGGCCGTGATGGGCGTGCGCCCGCTAGGCGCGGGGTCGGGGAACCGCAGCTTCGCGACCTTGTCGGACACGCGCGCCGCCTCCAGCCCGGAGAGCATGCGCTCGGCACGGCGTGCCATGTTCTGCGCCGCGACGGCCTTGGTCGCCTTCGCGCGCATCTTGTCGGCCTGGGCGATGAGCGCCGCGGCCTTCTTCTCGGCGTTGGCGCGCTCGCGCCGGCGGCGCTTCTCGTCCGTCTCGCGCTGCAGCAGGTACGCGTCCCAGCCCAGGTTGTACTGGTCGAGCTGCGACCGGTTCGCGTCCAGGTGGTAGACCTTGTTGACCGTGGCCCGCAGCAGCTCGACGTCGTGGCTGATGACGAGGAACCCGCCCGGGTAGGCCTTGAGGTAGTCGCGCAGCCAGACGATCGAGTCGGCGTCGAGGTGGTTCGTCGGCTCGTCGAGCAGCAGCGTCTCCGCGCCGGAGAACAGGATGCGCGCGAGCTCGACGCGGCGGCGCTGGCCGCCGGACAGCGTGCCGAGCGGCTGCCCGAGCACGCGCTCGTCGAGGCCGAGCGCCGCGGTGATGCGGTGGGCCTCCGACTCGGCCGCGTACCCGCCGGCGGCGGTGAACCGCGCCTCGAGCTTCGTGTACCGCTCCATCGCGCGGTCGCGCGTCGCGTCGTCGGCGGACGCCATGGCGCCCTCCGTCTCGCGCATCGCGGCGAGCACGGCGTCGAGGCCGCGCGCCGAGAGCACGCGGTCCATCGAGAGCTGCGCGAGGTCGCCGGACGCGGGGTCCTGCGGCAGGTAGCCGACGTCCCCGCCGAGCGAGATCGTGCCGCCCGTGGGCTGGGTCTCCCCCGCGAGCGTCTTGGTCAGCGTGGTCTTGCCGGCGCCGTTGCGGCCGACGAGACCGATCCGGTCGCCGGCGGCGATGCGGAAGGTCGTGGGTTCGAGCAGGACGCGTGCGCCCACGCGGAGCTCGACGGCCGAGGCGGTGATCACTGTGGTTTCCTCCGACGACGCCGGGAGGGTTCTGGAGCCCGGCACAAACGCCCGACAGTCTACCGAGCCGCTAGCGTGACGAGCGGCTCAGGGGTGCGCCGGCGGCCGGCGCACGCGCCGGGGTGCCGCGCGACCCCGACACTCCCCGCGGAAGGCGACCCATGTCCAGCGCTTTCGACGACACGACCACCCGACCGGGCGCGCCCGCTGACGGCCCTGACGCCCCGGCGTCGGCGCTGCCCGCGCCCCGCACCCGCCGCCGCCGGGCGACCGACGTCGCTCTCGTCGCGACCTTCGCCGCCTTCGTCGCGGCGTGCGCACTCGTCCCGCCGATCCCCACGGGCTCGGGCGTGCCGATCACGCTGCAGACGTTCGGCGTGATCCTCGCCGGCCTCGTGCTCGGCCCGCTGCGCGGCTTCCTCGCGGTGACGCTCTACCTGGTCGTCGGCCTCGCGGGTGTGCCGGTCTTCGCCGAGCTGACGGGCGGGCTCGGCGTCCTGGGCAAGCCTTCGGTCGGCTACCTGCTCTCCTTCCCGCTCGCCGCGGCCGTCGCCGGTCTGCTGGCGCGCGTCGCGCTCCGCGCGCCCCTGCGGTGGCGCTGGGCCGCCCTCGCCGCTGCCGGGCTCGGCGCGTCGTTCCTCACCGTGCACCCGTCCGGCATCGCGGGGCTCATGTGGCGCCTCGGCGTCGACCTGCCCGCCGCCTTCGCGATCGACGTCGTCTACTGGCCCGGCGACGTCGTCAAGAACCTGCTCGCCGGCGCGGTCACCGTGGCCGTGCTGCGGGCCTACCCCGACCTGCGTCGCGACGTGCCGGCCCGCGCACCCCGCCCGTGATCGAGCTCCAGGACGTCGAGGTCACGGCCTGGACGTCCGACGCCGACGGCGGCGACCGCGTCGTGCGGCTGCTCGGGCCGGTGTCGCTGCGGCTGGCGGAGCGGCGTGTCGCCGTCGTCGGCGCCAACGGCTCGGGCAAGTCCACGCTCGCGCGGCTGCTCAACGGGCTCGTCCTGCCGTCGGCCGGGCACGTGCGCGTCGACGGGCTCGACACGGCGCACGACGGCGCGGCGGTGCGGCGGCGCGTCGGCTTCGTCTTCACCGACCCCGACGCCCAGATCGTCATGCCGACACCGGTGGAGGACGTCGCGCTCTCGCTGCGCCGCACCGTGCCCGACGCGGCGGAGCGCACCGCGCGGGCGCTCGACGTGCTCGCCCGGTTCGGCCTCGCGGAGCGCGCCCACGTGCCGGTGCACTCCCTGTCGGGCGGCCAGCGCCAGCTGCTGGCGCTCGCCGCCGTCCTCGCCACCGAGCCGGCCGTCCTCGTGTGCGACGAGCCGACCACGCTGCTCGACCTGCGCTGGCGCACGCGCGTCGACGCGCTCCTCGCGTCGCTCGAGCAGCAGGTGGTCGTCGTCACGCACGACCTGGAGGCGGCCGCGCACGCCGAGCGGGTGCTGGTCGTCGACGGCGGGGCCGTCGTGGCCGACGGCCCGCCCGGGCCCGGGCTGGCGCACTACCGCGCGCTCATGACCGGTCCCGCGCCGGGCGCGGACGCGGGCCACGCACCGGCGCACGGGACGCGCGCGTGAGACGCCGCGGGGGCGACCGCGCCGGGCGGCCGGTGCGTGCGCCGTGGGCGGGCCCGCTCGGCCTGCACCACCCCGGCCACAGCGTGCTGCACCGCGCGCCCGTGCCGGCGAAGCTCGCCGCCCTCGCCGTCACCAGCGTCGCGGTCGTCCTCGTGCGGGGCGTCCCGGCGGCCGTCGTGGGCCTCGCCGTCGTCCTCGGCGCCACCGCGCTGGCGCGCGTCCCGTGGCACCGCACCACGCGCGGCCTCCTGCCCGTCGTGCTCACGGCGGTCGTGCTCGGCGCGTACCAGGCGTGGGTCGGCGACCCGGCGCGCGGCGTCGAGGCGGCGCTGGACCTGCTGACGCTCGTGCTGGCGGGCACCCTCGTCACCGCCACCACCCGCGCGGACGCCCTGCTCGCCGCCGTCACGCGCGCCGCCCGGCCGCTGCGGCACGTCGGCCTGCCGCCCGAGACGGTCGGGCTCGCCGTCGGCCTCTTCCTGCGCAGCGTGCCCCTGCTGGTGCACACCGTCACCGAGACGCGCGACGCCGCCCGCGCACGCGGGCTCGGTCGCGATCCCCGGGCGCTCGTCGTGCCTGCCGCCGTCCGCATGGTCGGCCACGCGCGGACGACGGGCGACGCCCTCGCGGCGCGCGGGCTCGGCGACGACTGACACGTCGGACGCCCGACCAGGACCGCCGGCCCTCGCCGGGCGGCCGCGCACGCCCCGGTCTACCGTGACGCCGTGACGTTCAGCGAGGGTGGCCAGTTCGAGGGCGGACGCGTCCGCCGACGGTCCGGCGGGCGCGCCGCCGCAGCGGGTGGCGGCGGTCTGGTCGGCGTGATCGCGCTGGCGATCTTCCTGTTCACGGGCCAGGACGTGTCCCCGCTGCTCGGGGGTGGCACCGGGGGTGGCCAGGGTCAGGTGGAGGACGTCGGCGCGTGCACCGTCGAGCAGGCGAACACCGACCCGACGTGCCGGTTCTCCGCGACCGTGCAGTCGCTCGACGCCTTCTGGTCCGCCACGCTGCCCGCGACCGGCGCGACGTTCGCGCAGCCGGCCGGTGAGGTCTTCGAGGGCGCCACGCAGACCGCCTGCGGCGCGGCGTCGGCGTCGACCGGCCCGTTCTACTGCCCGCCCGACCAGACGATCTACCTCGACCTCGGCTTCTTCCAGCTCCTGCAGTCGCAGTACGGCGCGCAGGGCGGACCGCTCGCGGAGATGTACGTCTACGCGCACGAGTACGGGCACCACGTCCAGAACCTGACCGGCGTCTTCGACCGCGCCGACCGCAGCGGCGGCGGTGCCGAGTCCGACTCCGTGCGCGTCGAGCTCCAGGCCGACTGCTACGCCGGCATGTGGGCCGGCGACGCCGCGACACGCGTCGACCCCGACCGCGGCGTCACGTTCCTCGAGCCCATCACCGAGGAGGAGCTCGCGCAGGCCCTCGACGCGGCTGCCGCCGTCGGCGACGACCACATCCAGCAGCAGTCGGGCGGCGGCGTGGACCCGCACACGTGGACGCACGGCTCCAGCGAGCAGCGGCAGCGCTGGTTCACCGTGGGCTACGAGCGGGGCTCGGTCGAGGCGTGCGACACGTTCGCCGCCACCACGCTCTGACGCGGGCACCTCGTACGGCCCGGCACACGCCGACGGCCCGGTCCCCTCGCGGGGCCGGGCCGTCGTCCCGTGCTCGGACGGTGGTGCGTCAGATGTTGAAGCCGAGGGCCCGCATCTGCTCGCGACCGTCGTCCGTGATCTTCTCGGGGCCCCACGGCGGCATCCACACCCAGTTGATGCGGAAGCCGTCGACGAGCCCGTCGAGCGCCTGCGCCGACTGGTCCTCGATGACGTCCGTCAGCGGGCATGCCGCGGACGTGAGCGTCATGTCGATGACGGCCGTGCTGCCCTCGAGCGCGATGCCGTAGACGAGGCCGAGGTCGACGACGTTGATGCCGAGCTCGGGGTCGATGACGTCGCGCAGGGCCTCCTCGAGGTCGGCGACGTTGGCCGGGGCGGCACCGGGCGCGGGAACCGCGGCGGGTGCCGGCGTGGTGGTCTCTTCGGTGGTCATGCGTCCTCCCGGGCGCGTGCGCCGGACGTGATGAGGGCGTCGGACAGGGCGGTCCACCCCAGCAGCGCGCACTTCACGCGTGCCGAGAACCGCCCGACGCCCGTGAAGGCGGTGGCGTCGCCGAGGAGGTCCTCGGCGTGCTCGTCGTCGAGCCCGGCGCCCTTGGACTGCATGAGCGCGCGGAACGTGGCGGCGAGCTCGTCGACGCCCGTGAGGTCCTGGTCGACGACGAGGTCGTGCAGCACGGAGACGGAGGCCTGCGAGATGCTGCAGCCCTGCCCCTCCCAGCGCACGTCGCGCACGACGCCGGCGTCGTCGAGGTCGACCTGCAGGGTCACCTCGTCACCGCACGTGGGGTTCACCTGGTGCGACTCCCCCGTGCGTGCCGCGGCGTCGACCGCGTCGCCGAGGCCCCGCCCGTGCGGGTACTTCGCGTGGTCCAGGATGACCTGCTGGTACAGCTGCTCCATCGATCCGGTGCTCATCACGCTCCCTCCGCACCGAAGAACGCTCGGACCCCCGCCAGTGCTTCCCGGAACGCGGAGACGTCCTCGGCGGTCGTGTAGACGCCCGCCGACGCGCGTGTCGTGGCCGCGACGCCGAAGCGCCGGTGCAGCGGCTGCGCGCAGTGGTGGCCGACGCGGACGGCGACGCCCGCGTCGTCGAGCACCTGCCCGACGTCGTGCGCGTGCACGCCGTCGACGACGAACGCGACGTTCGCGAGCCGGTCCACCGTGTCCGTCGGGCCGATCACCCGCACGCCGGGGACGGACGCGACGGCGTCGAGCAGCAGCCCCGCCATCTCCGTCTCGTGCGCGTGCACCGCCTCCATGCCGAGCTCGCCGAGGTACTGCGCGGCGGCGCCGAGGGCGACGGCCTGCGACACCATCTGCGTGCCGGCCTCGAACCGCTGCGGCGGCGGCGCGTACGTCGTCGTCTCCATGGTGACGACCTCGACCATCGACCCGCCGGTGCTCACGGGCGGCATCGCCTCGAGCAGCTCGCGCCGCCCGTACAGCGCGCCGACGCCCGTGGGGCCGTACATCTTGTGCCCGGAGAACGCGGCGAAGTCCACGCCGAGGCCCGCCAGGTCGACGGGCATGTGCGGCACCGACTGGCAGGCGTCGAGCACCGTGAGGGCCCCGACCTCGCGGGCGCGGGCGACGAACCGGTCCACCGGGGTCACGGCGCCCGTCACGTTCGACGCGTGCGAGAACGCCAGCACGCGCGTACGTGCGGTGACGACCGTGTCGAGGTCCTCGACCCGCAGCCGGCCGTCGTCGGTCACGCCGATCCAGCGCAGCGTCGCCCCGGTGCGGGCCGCGAGCTCCTGCCACGGCACGAGGTTCGCGTGGTGCTCGAGCTCGGTGACGACGATCTCGTCGCCGGGGCCGAGCGCGAACCGCCGCGCCGCCTCGCCGCCGCGACCCAGGGTCGCGTTCGACATCGCGTACGCGACGAGGTTGAGGGCGGCCGTCGCGTTCGACGTCCAGACGACCTCGCCGGGCGTGGCACCGACGAAGCCGGCGACGCGCGCGCGGGCGTCCTCGAACGCCTCGGTGGCCTCCTCGGCGAGCTGGTGCGCGCCGCGGTGCACGGCGGCGTTGCGCTGCAGGTAGAAGTCCTGCTCCGCGTCGAGGACGACGTCGGGCTTCTGGGACGTCGCGCCGGAGTCCAGGTAGACCAGCGGACGCCCGTCGCGGAGCGTCCGCGCGAGCAGCGGGAAGTCGGCGCGGACCGCGGCGAGCTCCGCCGCGGACAGCCGGCCGGCGGGTGCGGCGACCGGCTCGAGCGTGCTGGTCATGGGGTGTCCTCCCGGACGGCGGGACGTGGGCGGCCGGCGACCGGCCGCGGGACCGCACCGCTGGTGCGGGTCGTGCGGTGCCGGGACGCGGTTCGCGCCGCGTCCCGGCACCGGGTGCTCACGCCTGCGCGGACGTGAGGAAGCGGTCGTAGCCCTCGTTCTCGAGGCGCTCGGCGAGCTCCGGGCCGCCCTGCTCGGCGATCCGGCCGTCGACGAAGACGTGCACGAAGTCCGGCTTGATGTAGCGCAGGATGCGCGTGTAGTGCGTGATCAGCAGCATGCCGACGTCGGTCGTCTCGCGGACGCGGTTGACGCCCTCCGACACGATCCGCAGCGCGTCGACGTCGAGACCGGAGTCGGTCTCGTCGAGGATCGCGATACGCGGCTTGAGCAGCTCCATCTGGAGGATCTCGTGGCGCTTCTTCTCGCCGCCCGAGAAGCCCTCGTTGACCGAGCGCTCGGCGAACGTGGCGTCCATGCGCAGCGCGTCCATGGCGCCCCGCACGTCCTTGACCCACGTACGCAGCGGCGGGGCCTCGCCGTCGATCGCCGTCTTGGCGGTGCGCAGGAAGTTCGACACCGACACGCCCGGCACCTCGACGGGGTACTGCATCGCGAGGAACATGCCCGCGCGGGCACGCTCGTCGACGCTCATCTCGAGCACGTCCTCGCCGTCCAGCAGGACGGTGCCGGAGGTGATCTGGTACTTCGGGTGGCCGGCGAGCGAGTACGCCAGCGTGGACTTGCCGGACCCGTTTGGGCCCATGATCGCGTGGGTCTCGCCGCTGTTCACGGTGAGGTCGACGCCGCGCAGGATGGGCTTGGCGCCCTCCTTCGTCTCGACGCTGACGTGCAGGTCGCGGATCTCCAGGGTGGACATCGCAGGGACTCCTCGGGGGTTCAGAGCGGGGCGTCGACGTCGACGAGCACACGCTCGCCGTCGACGGTCACGGGGTAGACGGGGACGGGGCGGACGGCCGGCGGCGACAGCGGCTTGCCGCTGCGCAGGTCGAAGCGCGACCCGTGCAGCCAGCACTCGACCGTGCAGTCCTCGACCTCGCCCTCGGAGAGGGAGACGGCGCCGTGCGAGCACACGTCGCTGATGGCGTGCCACTCGCCGGACTCGTCGCGCACGACGGCGACCTCGACGGGTCCCGCCTCGCCCTCGAGCTCGACGCGCAGCGTGCCGGCGACGGGCACGTCGGCGGTGTAGCAGGCGAGCTGCGCGCTCATGCGCGCTCCGCCGGGGCGACCGCCTCGGACTCCTCGACCCGCGGCGTGCCGAGGATCTCGCTCATCGACTTCTCGAGCTCGGCCTCGATCGACGCGATGAGGCGCTCCTCGACCTCCGGCACGCCGATCTCGTGGATGAGCTCGGCGAAGAAGCCGCGCACGACGAGCCGACGCGCGTCCGCCTCGGGGATGCCCCGGGCGCGCAGGTAGAACAGCTGCTCGTCGTCGAACCGGCCGGTGGCGCTCGCGTGCCCGGCGCCCTCGATGACGCCCGTCTCGATCTCGAGGTTCGGCACCGAGTCCGCGCGCGCGCCGTCCGTGAGGACGAGGTTGCGGTTGAGCTCGTAGGTGTCCGTGCCCTCGGCGGCCGCGCGGATGAGCACGTCGCCCACCCACACGGTGTGCGCGCCGGCACCCTGCAGCGCGCCCTTGTACGTCACGCGCGACACGCAGCTGGGCACCGCGTGGTCGACGAACAGGCGGTGCTCCTGGTGCTGGTCGGCGTCCGCGAAGTACGCGCCGAGCATCGTGACCGACGCGCCCTCGCCGACGAACTCGGCGTCCGGCGTGACGCGCACGACGTCGCCGCCGAGCGTGACGACGATGTGCTTGACCGACGCGTCGCGGCCGATCCGCAGGCGGTGGCTCGACGTGTGGACGGTGCCCTCGGACCAGTCCTGCACCGACACGACGGTCAGGTGCGCCCCGTCCTCCGCGACGATCTCGACCGTCTCGGTGAGGTTCGCGTGCCCGACGTGGTCGATGACGACGACGCCCTGCGACAGCGGCTCGGCGTGCACGACCAGGTGCGTGGCCGTCGGCTCCTCGGCGACGTCGCCCGTCGCGGCGCCCTCGACGACGATCGACGTCACCTTGGTCGACACCGACTCGCGCGGCAGCGTGAGGACGGTCGCGCGCTCGAACGACGCCCACGCGGTGGCCGCGGCCCGGTCGCCGGGCCGGCCGGCCCGGCCCAGGCGCACGTCGTCGCGGTCGACGATCTCGACCCGCGCCTCGGGCGACTCGACGACGGTCGTGAGGACGCCGTGGCCGGACAGGACGCCGTCGGTCGCGGCACCGAACAGCGGCGCGATCCGGTCGACGGGGGCGAACCGCCACTCCTCCTCCCGGCCCGTGGGGACCGGGAAGTCGGCGACGTCGAAGCTCGTCCTGCGCGCGGCGCGGGACGACTCCGGCACGGTGCCGACGCCGTGGGAGTGGGCGCCGTCCGCGACGGCGCGCGAGTGGTCGGTCGAGAGGCCGGTGGCGCCCTCGTTGGTGGTGGTCGTCATCAGCCGACGGATCCTTCCATCTGCAGCTCGATGAGGCGGTTGAGCTCGAGCGCGTACTCCATGGGCAGCTCGCGCGCGATGGGCTCGACGAACCCGCGCACGATCATGGCCATCGCCTCGGTCTCCGCCATGCCCCGGGACATCAGGTAGAACAGCTGGTCCTCGCTGACGCGCGAGACCGTCGCCTCGTGACCCATCGACACGTCGTCCTCGCGGACGTCGACGTACGGGTAGGTGTCCGAGCGCGAGATCTGGTCGACCAGCAGCGCGTCGCACAGCACGTTCGACGCGGAGTGCGAGGCGCCCTCGAGGATCTGCACGAGCCCGCGGTACGACGTGCGGCCACCGCCGCGCGCGACCGACTTCGAGACGATCGAGCTCGACGTGTGCGGTGCTGCGTGGACCATCTTCGAGCCGGCGTCCTGGTGCTGGCCCTCGCCTGCGAACGCGATCGACAGCGTCTCGCCGCGCGCGTGCTCGCCCATGAGGTAGATGGCCGGGTACTTCATCGTGACCTTGGAGCCGATGTTGCCGTCGACCCACTCCATCGTCCCGCCCTCGGCGACCGTGGCGCGCTTGGTCACGAGGTTGTAGACGTTGTTCGACCAGTTCTGGATGGTCGTGTAGCGCACGCGCGCGTTCTTCTTCACGACGATCTCGACGACGGCCGAGTGCAGCGAGTCGGACTGGTAGATCGGGGCCGTGCAGCCCTCGACGTAGTGCACGTACGAGCCCTCGTCCGCGATGATCAGCGTCCGCTCGAACTGGCCCATGTTCTCCGTGTTGATGCGGAAGTAGGCCTGCAGCGGGATCTCGACGTGCACGCCCGGCGGCACGTAGACGAAGGAGCCGCCCGACCACGTGGCGGTGTTGAGCGACGCGAACTTGTTGTCGCCCGGGGGGATCACCGAGCCGAAGTACTGCTCGAAGATCTCCGGGTGCTCGCGCAGGCCCGTGTCGGTGTCGAGGAAGATGACGCCCTGCTCCTCGAGCGACTCCTGGATCTGGTGGTACACGACCTCGGACTCGTACTGCGCGGCGACGCCCGCGACGAGGCGCTGCTTCTCCGCCTCCGGGATGCCGAGGCGGTCGTACGTGTTCTTGATGTCCTCGGGCAGGTCCTCCCAGCTGGTGGCCTGCTTCTCCGTGGACCGCACGAAGTACTTGATGTTGTCGAAGTCGATGCCCGACAGGTCCGCGCCCCACCAGGGCATCGGCTTCTTGTCGAACATGCGCAGCGCCTTGAGGCGCGTCTTCAGCATCCACTCGGGCTCGTTCTTGAGCCGCGAGATGTCACGCACGACGTCCTCGGACACGCCGCGGCGCGCGCTCGCGCCCGCGACGTCCGGGTCGTGCCAGCCGTAGGTGTAGTTGCCGAGGGAGGCGATGGCCTCGTCCTGGCTCAGCGGCTCGGTCGCCGCCGGCCGGGTGGCCGTCTCGTCCGTGGGTGCGCTCATGGTGTCGGTCCTTCCGTCGAGTGCACGTGCGGGGTCAAGGGTGGGGTTCGGGGCGGGTGCGGCGGCCGGGGTCACGGGCCGCCGCTCGGGGGTCTGCGGGTCGGGACGCTCGTGGTGCACACGTGCCCGCCGGAGGTCAGGGTGGACAGCCGCTGGACGTGCACGCCCAGCAGCCGGCCGAACGCGCGGGTCTCGGCCTCGCACAGCTGGGGGAACTCCGCGGCCACCTCCTGCACGGGGCAGTGGCCCTGGCAGAGCTGCAGCGCGCCGGTGCCGGGCACCGGACGCGCCGACGCCGCGTAGCCGTCGCGCGCGAGGGCGTCGGCGAGGGCGTGCGTGCGCGCGGTGACGTCGTCGCCCGCGGCGGCGACCGCCTCGGCGTGCCGCGTCTCGAGCTCGCGGACGCGCTGCTCGGCGAAGCGCTCGACGGCCTCGGGCCCGGCGGCGTCCGCCAGGAACCGCAGGGCGTCGGCGGCGATCTCGGCGTAGCGCTGCGACAGCGTGCCCTGGCCGTGGCCGGTGACGACGTAGCGGCGGGCGGGGCGTCCGCGGCCGCGGGCACCGCCGGGGCCGACGTGCACGGTGACCTGGCCGGCGTGCTCGAGGGCGGCGAGGTGGCGCCGGACGCCGGCCGCGGCGAGGTCGAGCGCCGTGGCGACGTCGGCCGCGCTGACGGGCCCGTCCGTGGCGACGATCTGCAGGACGCGGCGGCGCGTGCCCGCGTCGTGGTCGGCGGCGTCGGGGACCGGCGCGAGGACCGCGTGGGCGGACGGCGGGGCCGGCGTGGGCACCGGGGCGGGCGCGGCGACGGGCAGCAGGCTGCTCACTGCTCACCTCCGCGGGTCTCGACCGACGCGCCCGGTCGTCGGTCGACGCCGGGCGGGGCGTGCCCACGTCGAGGACGCAGGCTCCTGATATCGGCAACATCCTTGTTGCCGAAATCCATCCCTGCAAGCAAGGACACCCTTGGTGAGCCGTGCCTCACACCGGTCCCGCACCGGTCCCGCACCGGTCTCGCACCGGTCCCGCACCGGTCTCGCACCGGTCTTGCACCGCGCTCCTCACACCGCGCTGCGCGCCATCCCCGCCTGCCGCCGCCGCGCGGCCTCGAGCGCCTGCCGGCTCGACGCCACCTGGTCCGCCGGCGCCCGCTCGCGCTGCCGGCGCTCGAGCGCGGCCCCGAACAGGACCGCCGCCTCCGCGTAGCGGCCCTCGTCGTACCGGACCTTGCCCTGGTGCTGGTCGGCGAACCCCAGGACGGTCGCGCAGTCGCGCCGCACCGCCTCGTCGCCGACCGCCGCCGCGTCCGCGGCCGTGGCCTCCGCCGCGCGCCGCACCGCGTCCACGACAGCGTCGGCGTCGGCGTGCCGACGCTGCCAGTGCAGCACGTGCGCGAGCCGCAGCATCGGCCGGTACGCCGCGGGCCGCAGGGCCTGCTCCGCACCGGGCAGCGCGGCGGGCGACGCGGGGCCGCCGTGCCGCACGACGTCGGCCCACGCGAGCGTCTCCGCCGACCCGAGCGCCCCGAGGATCCGCAGCCACGCGACCCGCTCGCCGTCGGCGGCCACACCCCGGGCCTCGAGCGCCTCGACGTGCGCCCAGACGGCCGTCACGTCGCCGGGCACCTCCCGCAGCGAGTCGGGGTCGATGCGGTACGTGGGCACGGGCTCTCCCGTCGTCGTCGGCTGGGGGGACGGCGCCCGCGGGCGCCGCCGCGTCACCCTAGAGGGCACGGAAGTCGCCTCGCGCGCGTCGTCCATCTGGGGGACATCCCGGACGAGTGCGACGGCCGCGGGAGGGCCACGGGCCCGGGGTCGGACCGCCGTCGGGCCGGTGCACGGCGGTGCCGTGCCCGCACCCGCCGTCCCGCGACCGGCCGACGACCTAGACTCGCCCACCGTGCCGCACTCCCCCGCCGTCGAGGTCCGCGGGCTCGTCAAGAGCTACGACGGCCGCACCGTGGTCGACGGCCTCGACCTCACCGCCGAGGCCGGGCGCGTCACCGCGGTCCTCGGACCCAACGGCGCGGGCAAGACCACGACCGTCGAGTGCTGCGAGGGGCTGCGCTCCCCCGACGCCGGCCGCGTGCGCGTGCTCGGCCTCGACCCCGTCGCGGACGGCGCCGCGCTCCGGCCCCGCGTCGGCGTGATGCTGCAGGACGGCGGCCTGCCGTCGGGCGTGCGCGCGCGGGAGGTCCTCGACCACGTGGCACGCATGTACGCCCACCCGGCGAGCACGGACGCGCTCGCCGAGCGGCTGGGCCTCGGCGCGTTCGCCCGGACGACGGTGCGCCGCCTGTCCGGCGGCCAGCGCCAGCGCCTGGCCCTCGCGGTCGCCGTCGTGGGGCGCCCGCGCGTCGTGTTCCTCGACGAGCCGAGCGCCGGGATGGACCCGCAGGCGCGGCTGGCGGTGTGGGAGCTCGTGCGCGAGCTGCGCGACGAGGGCGTGGCCGTGATCCTCACCACGCACCTCATGGAGGAGGCGGAGGACCTCGCGGACCACGTCGTCGTCGTCGACCACGGCCGCGTGCTCGCCGAGGGCACGGTCGCGGACCTGCTGGCCGGTGCGCGCGCGGACGGCGCGCCGGACGACCCGCGGACGACGCTCGTCGTGCGGACCGAGCGGCCCGTCGACGCCGCGGACCTGCACCGGGCGCTCGGCGACGCCCTCGCGGTCGAGCAGCGGTCGGCCACGTCCCTCGCCGTCACCGGTGCCGTCGGGCCCCGGACGCTGGCGGACGTCACGGCGTGGCTGGCGGCGCACGACGTCCTCGCCACGCGCCTCGACCTCGGGCGCCGCACGCTCGAGGACGTCTTCCTCGACCTGACGGGACGGACCCTGCGATGACCGACCCCACGGCCGCAGCCCCGCCGCCGGCGGGCGGCCTCGCGGCTCCCCCGGCGCGTCGCGTGCTCGCGCAGGCCGGGCTGGAGACCCGGACGATCCTGCGCAACGGCGAGCAGCTGCTCGTGACCGTCGTCATCCCGGTGCTGGCGCTGGTCGGCCTCGTGCGGGGCACGTTCGTGGAGATCGACACCGCCGGTGCGTCGCGCGTCGACTTCCTCACCCCCGGGTTGCTCGCGCTCGCCGTGATGACGGCGTCCTTCACGTCGCAGGCGATCGCGACGGCGTTCGACCGCCGCAACGGCGTGCTGCGGCTCATGGCCACGACGCCGCTCGGGCGCGGCGGCCTGCTCGCCGGCAAGGTGCTGGGCGTCCTCGCGGTCGAGCTCGTGCAGGTCGTGCTCATCGGCGCCGTGGCGGCCCTGCTCGGGTGGCGGCCGGACCTCGCCGGCGTCGCGCTCGCGCTCGTCGGGCTCGTGCTCGGCACGGGGGCGTTCACGGCGCTCGCCCTCGTCGTCGCGGGGACGCTGCGGGCCGAGGCCGTGCTCGCGCTCGCGAACCTGCTCCTGCTGGTGCTGGCCCTCGGCGGCGGGGTCGTCGTGCCGGCGGCCGACCTGCCGGCGCCGGTCGCCGCCGTCGCCGCCTGGCTGCCGTCGGGCGCGCTGGGCGACGTCCTGCGGGCGACGCTCCTCGACGGCACGCTGCCGCTCGTGCCGGTGCTGGTGCTCGCGGGCTGGACCGTCGGCCTCGGCGCGCTCGCCGCCCGCGTGTTCCGCTGGCACTGACGTCTCTCCGCTGCGTCCGCCGGTGCCGCGGTGACGGCCGCCGCGGGCCGCGCAGGGGACGCCGGCCGCCGGGTGTGACCCCCGCCTCGCTGTGCCGGTGACGCGCACCGCGACGCCTACCCTGGACGCGTGAGCACGACCTCCGCCACGCCCTCCTCGGCCACGCCTCCCGTCGCCCCGCCGCCGTCCGCGCTCGCGCGCCTGCGCCCGCGCTGGACGGTCCCGGCCGTGGTCGCGAACCTCGCGGCCCAGGTGGTCATCGTCGTCACCGGCGGCGCCGTGCGGCTCACGGGCTCCGGGCTCGGCTGCTCGACGTGGCCGGAGTGCGAGCCCGGGCAGTTCGCGCCGGTGTTCCACGAGGCCATGTCGATCCACACGGCCGTGGAGTTCGGCAACCGCACCCTGACCGGCGTGCTCGTCGTCGTCGCGGCGCTCGTCGCGCTGCTCGCCGGGCTCGACCGCAGCCGCTCGCGGTCGTACCGCGCGTGGGCGTGGGCGCCGATCGTGGGCGTGGCGGTGCAGGCCGTGATCGGCGGCATCACGGTGCTCGTGCACCTGCACCCTGCGGTCGTCGGGTCGCACTTCCTCATCTCGATGGCGCTCGTCGCCGCGTCCGCGTGGCTGCTGGTGCGCACGCGCGAGGGCGACGGCGCGCCGGTGCGCGTCGCGGACCGCACGACGCGCACGCTCGCCACGGTGCTCGGCGCCGTCGGCGCGGTCGTCCTCGTGCTCGGGGTCGTCGTCACGGGGGCGGGGCCGCACTCCGGCGACGAGGAGGTCGGCTACCGGTTCGCCGTCGACCCCTACACCACCGCCCGCGTGCACGCGCTGTCCGTCTGGGCGTTCGTCGCGGTGCTCGCCGTGGTGCTCGTGCGGCTGGCCCGGTCCGGTCGGGCGACCACCGTCCCGACGTACGCGACGACCGACGGCACCCCGCAGCCGGCCCGCGGCACGGCGCCCCTGCCGGCGGGCACCGCCTCCCTCGCCGGCCTCGGCCGCGCGCGGCGCGCCGGGCTCGTGCTGCTCGTCGTCACCCTGGCGCAGGGCGGCATCGGGTACGTCCAGCTCTTCACGGGCCTGCCCGTCGCGCTGGTCAACCTGCACATGCTCGGCGCCGCCGTGCTGACCGCGGCCCTCGCCCTGTTCCTCGGCACGCTGCGGGTGCGCCGTGCCGCGCCGGCGGACGTCACGACGTCCGCCTGAGGGGCCGCCGCAGCGCGCAGCAGGATTCGCCGCACGCACATCGCACGCCGGCACAACGACGGCCGCTCCCCGACGCGGGGAGCGGCCGTCGTGACGTCGTGCCGGTGTCAGCCGTGGGGCGCCCGTCAGCCCTCGGCGCGGACCTCGGTGAGGGTCGACCAGCCGGCTGCGCGCGCGGCCGCCGCGGCGAGCACGCCCGTGACCGTCGTGGGGCAGCGCAGCCGCCCCTCGAGCACGGCCGTGACCGCGTCGTCGAGCGGAACCCACACCGGCACGATGTCGGCCTCCTCCTCGGCGCGCGCGTAGCGGCGCTCGTCCGGCACCGGGCGCAGGTCGCGGGCGAGGAAGATCGTGATCCGCTCGTCGTTGCCGCCGGGGCTGCTGAAGAACTCCGCGAGGCGCCACCAGCGGCCCGCCTCGAGGTCGGCCTCCTCGGCGAGCTCGCGCGCCGCCGCGACGACGCGCTCCTCGCCGGGGACGTCGAGCAGCCCCGCGGGCGGCTCCCACAGCACGTGCCGCACGGGGTGCCGGTACTGCGACTGCAGGAGCACCCGGTCGTCGTCGTCCAGGGCGAGGACGGCGACGGCGCCCGGGTGCGCGACGTACTCCCGCACCGCGGGGCCGTCACCGAGCTCGACCGTGTCCCGCACGACGTCCCAGATACGTCCGGCGAAGACGGTCTCGCGCGCGACGACGTCCCGCTCCTGCGCGACGTCGACGAGCTGCGCCGGGTCGGGCGCGCTCACGCGCCGGCCCGCGCCGCGAGCGCCGCACCGACGAGGCCCGCGAAGAGCGGGTGCGAGCGGGTCGGGCGCGACTTGAACTCGGGGTGCGCCTGCGTCGCGACGTAGTACGGGTGCGTCTCGCGCGGCAGCTCGACGAACTCGACGAGCGACGTGTCGGGCGACACGCCGGAGATGACGAGGCCCGCCTCCTCGAGCTTGTCGCGGTAGGCGTTGTTCACCTCGTACCGGTGCCGGTGCCGCTCCGAGACGTGCTCGCTGCCGTACGCCTCCGCGACGACGGACCCGGGGACGAGCGTCGCGTCGTACGCGCCGAGGCGCATGGTGCCGCCCAGGTCCCCCTGCCCGCCGACGATCGCGAGCTGCTCCTCCATCGTCGCGATCACGGGGTGCGGCGAGTCGGGCTCGAACTCCGTGGACGACGCCTCGTCGAGCCCGACGACGTTCCGCGCGTACTCGATGACCATGCACTGCAGGCCGAGGCAGAGGCCGAGCGTCGGCACCTTCTGCTCGCGCGCCCAGCGCAGCGCGCCGAGCTTGCCCTCGATGCCCCGGACCCCGAACCCGCCGGGCACGAGCACGGCGTCGACGCCGCCGAGCGCCTCCTGCGCGCCCTCGGGCGTCGCGCAGTCGTCGGACGTGACCCAGCGCAGCGTCACCTTGGCGTCGTGGTGGAAGCCGCCGGCGCGCAGCGCCTCGGTGACCGAGAGGTACGCGTCGGGCAGGTCGATGTACTTGCCGACGAGCGCGATCTCGACCTGGTGCGCGGGCTGGTGCACACGCCGCAGCAGGTCCTCCCAGCCGCTCCACTCGACGTCCCGGAACGGCAGGCCGAGGCGTTGCACGACGTACGCGTCGAGGCCCTCGCTGTGCAGCACGCGCGGGATGTCGTAGATGCTCGGGGCGTCCTTGGCGGTGACGACGCCCTGCTGGTCGACGTCGCACATGAGCGCGATCTTGCGCTTCGTCGACTCGGGCACGTCGCGGTCCGCGCGCAGGACGATGGCGTCCGGCTGGATGCCGATGCTGCGCAGCTGGGCCACGGAGTGCTGCGTCGGCTTCGTCTTGAGCTCGCCCGAGGGGCCGATGTACGGCACGAGCGACACGTGCAGGAAGAAGCAGTTGTCACGGCCGAGGTCGTGGCGCACCTGGCGCGCCGCCTCGAGGAACGGCAGGGACTCGATGTCGCCGACCGTGCCGCCGATCTCGGTGATGATCACGTCGACGTCGTCGCCCGCCTGGGAGCGCATGCGCGCCTTGATCTCGTCCGTGATGTGCGGGATGACCTGGACCGTGTCGCCGAGGTACTCGCCGCGGCGCTCCTTGGCGATCACCTGCGAGTACACCTGGCCGGTGGTCACGTTCGCCGAGCCGACGAGGTCGACGTCGAGGAAGCGCTCGTAGTGGCCGACGTCGAGGTCTGTCTCGGCGCCGTCCTCGGTGACGAAGACCTCGCCGTGCTGGAACGGGTTCATCGTGCCCGGGTCCACGTTGATGTACGGGTCGAGCTTCTGCATCGTGACCCGCAGGCCGCGCGAGCGGAGGAGGCGGCCGAGGCTGCTCGCCGTCAGGCCCTTGCCGAGGGAGGACGCCACGCCCCCGGTGACGAAGATGTGCCGGGTCGAGATGTCCGACCGCCCGGAGAGTCGGTACGCGCGCTCTGTCACGGGCTTCCACCCTACCGGACGCGGGGCGCGCCGCCGCAGACCGCGCCGCGCGCCGGACGTGTCCCCGCGCACCCCCGCCCGTCCGCACCGCCGGCGCGACGTGGCCCGAGGTCACCGGTCGCGCGTGCCCCGTCCCTCGTCGCGGGTGTCGCCCGCCGCCGCGTCGCCCGCGCGCGGGTCGACCACGACGGCCTCGTCGACGCCCGGCACCGGCACCGCGACGGCCGGGGCCGCGGTGGACGCACGCTCGGCCCTCAGCACGTCGGTGACCGTGCCACGGTCCAGCAGTGCGACGGCCGCGGCCACGACGACCGCGGCGAGCACCGCACCACCGGCGGCGCCGCCGACCGCGGACCACGCGCCGTCGCCCGCGAGGAGCAGGACGGAGTCGGCGACCCAGCGCCCGGCGGCCGCGCCCACCGCACCGGCCAGCAGGGCCACCACGGAGGTGCGCACCAGGCCGGTCAGCGCACCGGGGCCGGCCGCCCTGCGCAGCGCCACCAGCGCCGCCACGGCCCCGGCCGTCATGCCGAGCGTCGTCGCGGCGCCCACCGCGGCCAGCACGTGCTCGCTGCCCAGTGCGACGACCACGACGAGCACGACCGCGGCCAGCGAGACGGTGCACCAGCCGACGACGTTCGCCACGACGGCCGCCCGGGAGCGCTCGAGCGCGTACAGGCAGCGCGAGACGTGGAACAGCACCCCCACGCCCACCACGCCGGGGGCCATGGGCACCAGCGCCGAGGTGAGCCCCTCCGCCACACCGGGGTTCTCGGCGAGAGAGGCGAACACCTGCGCCACCGCGGGACCTCCCGCGAGGACCGCCGCACCGCCGAGGACGCCCGCCACCAGCACGCCGCGCGTCGTGACCGCGGCCAACCGGGCGAAGGCGTCCCGCTGGGCGGCCGCGGCGTGCGCGGCCACCCGCGGGAACGTCGAGGTGGCCAGCGGCACGACCAGCACCGCGTACGGCAGCAGGTACACCTGCTGCGCGAAGACGAAGGCCGTGTAGCCCTCACCACCGCCCGGCGCGTAGCCGAGCACCAGCCGCAGGACGAGGAAGACGGCGACCTGCTGCGCCGCGACGGACCCGATCCCGGCCAGCGCCAGGGCGCGGAAGCGCCCGCCGGCGTCCCCGCCGAACCGCAGCGTCGGGCGCAGCCGCACCCCGAGCCGGTGCACCGGCACGAGCATCGGCAGGCACATCGCCGCCACCCCCGCGGTGGTGCCCCACGCCAGCACCTCGAGCGCTCCCGCCGCGAGCGCCGCGGGGTCGTCCGTCTCGCCCTGGGCCAGCGCCCCGTAGCCGACGTACGCGGCGATCACCACGAGCGTGTTGAGCACCGGCGCGAACGCGGGCCAGAAGAAGCGCCGGTGCGCCTGCAGCACCCCGTACAGCAGCACGGCGAGCCCGTACAACGGCACCTGCACGGCGAACACGAGGGTGAAGAAGCGGATGAGGGCGACGGACGTCGCGTCGGGCCCGCCGAGGAACGCGGCGAGCGGCTCGGCGAACGCCGCGAGCAGCACGCCGAGCGGCACGAGGACGAGGAGCGTCCAGCCGAGCGCGGCCGACGCGATCCGGTCGACGCCCGCCCGGTCCGCCCGTGCGAGCGGCGCGGCCAGCATGGGCACGACCGCGCCGGCGAGCGCGCCGCCCGCGGCCGTCTCGAAGAGGATGTTCGGCAGCGTGTTGGCGGCCGTGTAGGCGTCGCCGACCCGGTCGGCGCCGACCGTGTCGGCGAGCACGAGAAACCGGCCGAGCCCCAGCACGCGCGAGAGCAGCGTGACGACGGTGATCATCGCCGCCGCACCGAGGAGCCCGTGGACGGCGCGGCGCGCGCCCGGGCTCATGCGCCTGCGGTGCCCGGCCGTGCGGCGTCGGCGCCCGGCGTCGGGCGCGCACCCGAGGCCACCGCGGGGCGACGGCCCAACCGGTCGAGCTCGCGCAGCACCGGCGTGCGCTCGATGACGCGCGTGAAGCTGATGCGCTCGCTCGCGACCGTGAGCGCGACCACCGCGGCGAGCGCGGCGAGGCGCACCGGCCGCGGCGCGCCGAGGACCAGCGCCGTGCCGAGCGCCGCGCCGACCGCGTTCGCACCGCCGTCGCCGAGCATGTCGGACTCGGCGAGGTCCTGCTCCACGGCTGCGCCGCCGGCACCGAGGACCGCGGCGGCGACGCCCCCGCCCGCGCCCGTCAGCGCGAGCGGCGCGGCCACCAGGCCCGCCGCCTTCAGCGCGCGCCCCGGCCGCAGGTCGAGGAGGTTGACCAGGTTCGCCGTGCCGGCGACGAGGGCGCCCGAGGCGAGCGTGTCGGCCGCGCGCGCGACGGGGTGCGCGGCGTGCCCGCCCGCCGGTCGCGCGACCGCCGCCGCGGCGAGGGCGGTGGCGCCGATGCCCAGCACCTTGAGACCACCGGTCGTCAGGCGCCCGTGCGCGAGCGCGCCGAGGTGCCCGCGCAGCCCCTTGGTGCGCGTGGTGGTGTCCTCCCGCAGGTCGTCGACGAGGCCGAAGCCCGCCGCCCCGGCGACGGCGACCCCGGCCGCCAGCGCGCCGCGCGCCGAGGGGGCGCCGACGAGGGCGCCCGCCAGCAGCCCCGCCCCGACGGCGGGCCCCTCGAGCATGCTCACGGGCTCGCCGCGGTGGTTCGTGCGGGTCCACGCGGCCGGTCCCCCGGGCGGGCTCGTGTCGAGCACGCCGCGGACGACGGCCGTCGTCAGGGCCGCGACGGCGGCGGCCGCGAGCCGACGACCCGCGGTCATCCCTCGCCCTCCGCGCCGGCGTCACCGGCGTCCCCGTCGGCCGCGGGCGCGTCGGGCGTGGTCGGCGTGCGGTCGACGGGCGGCAGCTGCACCGCCGGGGGCAGCGGCTCGAGGTCGTCGCCGTAGCCGTAGTGGCCGTTCTCCCCCGCGATGCGGGCGGCCAGCGCGAGCGGCACGACGACCTGCCCCGTCACGTCCTCCGTGCGGGACACGGTGGTGACGCGCTCGGCGCGGTCGGCGTCGCCGAGGACCGCCGACGTCAGCGACTCGGGGGTGCGGCGGCCGTCGGCGAGCACGGCACCGGCGGACAGGCGCTGGGCGGCGTCCAGCACCGCGAGCTCGGCCTCCTGCGTCGTCGCGCCGGCGTCCGCGCTGGGCGACGGCTCCGGGTCCTGCGCGGGCGGCGCGGCGACGACCACGACGGCGTCGGCCGGTGCGGTCACGTCGCCGGCGACCGACAGCAGGGGGTTGTCCCCCGACGACAGCAGCTCGAGGAGCGTCGCCGCGTTCTCGGACACGGTGTCGGGCGCGGCACCGTCCGCGCCGACGAGGCCCTGCACGAGCGCGTCGGCGAGCTCGGCCTCGGTGCCGGCGTCCGCCGGCGGCGCCGTCTCGAGGTACGACACGAGCGTGCCCGCCAGCGCCTGACGGTAGGTCCGCAGGCCGGGGTCGGTCCACGCGTCGGTGAGCGTGACGGTCGCGGAGACGGACGCGCCGGCCTGGCCGAGGCGCTCGCCGATCGCCGTCACCTGCTCCTCGGGCACCTCGTCGAGCAGGACGAGCGCGACGCGACGGTCGGTGAGCGCGCCGGCCAGCATGCGCTGGCCCGCGGCGGACACGACCGCCTCGGCCGCGGCCTCGTCGGTCCCGGCCTCGTCGAGCTGGGCACGCAGGTCCTCCTTCTCCGCGCGCAGCTGCTCCACCTGGCCGGTGAGGGTGTCGCCGATCGTCTCCTTGAGCGGCCCGGCGCCGAGGGCGATGCCGACGGCCAGCGCGAGGAAGACGGAGATCAGGGAGACGATGTGGTACCGGAAGTCGATCACAGGGTGAGCTCTCGGTCGGTGGCGCCGGGGTGTGCGGCGCGGGGGGCGGGGGGCGTCGGGTGGCGGCGCGCGGACGCCGCGGCCGTGCGGCCGGCGGGTGCGGTGCGCGCGGGGCGTCGCGCGGGCGGACGCGCGGCGGGCCGGCCGGCCGGGGTCACGGCGACCCGCCGACGAGCGAGCCGAACCATGACACGACGTCGTCGAGGCGCGCTCCCAGCAGGCCGATGAGCGTCTGACCGGCGGCCGTGGAGGCCAGCGCGACGCCCAGGGCGAGCAGGCCGGCGAGCACGAGCAGCGTCAGCTGCACGTTGGAGATGCGGTGCTGGTAGAGCCGCGAGACGCCCTTGGCGTCGACGAGCTTGCCGCCCACGCGCAGGCGCGTGAGGAACGTGCTCGCCATGCCGGCGCGGCCCTTGTCGAGGAACTCGACGAGCGTGGCGTGCGTGCCGACCGCGACGATGAGCTCCGCGCCCTTGTCGTCGGCCAGCAGCATCGCGACGTCCTCGCTCGTGCCCGTCGCCGGGAACACGACGTGCGGGACGCCGAGCTGCTCGACGCGTGCGAGGCCCGGCGCCCGGCCGTCGCGGTACGCGTGCACGACGATCTCCGCGCCGCACTGCAGGGAGCGGTCGGACACGGAGTCCATGTCGCCGACGATCATGTCCGGGCGCCAGCCCGCCTCGAGGATCGCGTCCGCGCCGCCGTCCACCCCGATGAGCACCGGGCGGTACTCGCGGATGTAGGACCGCAGCGTGACGAGGTCCTCCTTGTAGTGGTACCCGCGCACGACGATGAGCACCTGACGGCCCTCGAGGCGCGTGTCGATGTCCGGCACACCGACGCCGTCGAGCAGCAGGTCCCGCTCCCGCCGCAGGTAGTCCATCGTGTTGGCGGCGAAGGACTCGAGCTGCACGGAGAGCCCGGCGCGCGCCTCCTCCATCGTCGCCGCGACGGACTCGGGCGTCTGGACGACGCCCTCGGCGACGAGCGTCTCGCCGTCGAGGACGGCTCCCTCGACGACGCGCAGCGTGTGCCCTTCGGTCACGGCCATGACGTCCGCGCCCAGGTCGTCCACGAGCGGGATGCCCGCTGACACGAGGATCTCGGGCCCGAGGTTGGGGTACCGCCCCGACGTCGACGGGGACGCGTTGAGGACCGCGGCGGGCTGGCAGCGCACGAGCGCCTCGGCCGAGACGCGGTCGAGGTCGAGGTGGTCGATCACCGCGACGTCGCCGGGCCGCAGCCGCTTGGTCAGGGACTTCGTACGACGGTCGACGCGTGCCGGCCCGACCACCTCACCGGTGTCGGGCTCGCTCGTACGCCTGCGCAGGGAGACTCTCATCGTGGGTCATCGTCCCACGGACTGGGCCAGCAGCTCCGCCGCGTGCGCGCGCGCCGTCTCCGAGTCGTCCTGCCCGGACAGCATGCGGGCGAGCTCGCGCACGCGGTCCTCGTCCTCGACGGTGCGCACGTCGGACTCCGTCACGACGTCGACGCCGTCCGCGACCGACTTGGTGACGACGAGGTGCTGGTCGGCGAACGCCGCGACCTGCGCCAGGTGCGTCACGACGAGGACCTGGGTACCCGTCGCGAGCCGCGCCAGCCGGCGCCCGACCTCGGTCGCCGCGCGCCCTCCGACGCCGGCGTCGACCTCGTCGAACACGAACGTGCCGGGCGTCGCCGCGCCGGAGCCCTCCGCCGTCGCCAGGGCCACCTCGAGCGCGAGCATGACGCGCGAGAGCTCGCCGCCGGAGGCGCCCTTGCCGAGGGGCCGCGCCGGCGCGCCGGCGTGCGGCACGAGCAGCATCTCCACCGCGTCCGCGCCGTGGGCGGCGGGCTCGTCGGCCGGCCGGACGTCGACGACGAGGCGCGCCCCGGCCATCGCGAGGCCCGCCAGCTCCTCGCTGACGGCGTCCGCGAGCCGGCCCGCCGCGTCGGTGCGAGCCGCCGTGAGCGTCGCCCGCAGGTCGCGCAGGTCCGCGTCGAGCGCCTCCCGGCGCTCGGTCAGCACGGCGATCCGCTCCTCACCGCCCTCGAGGTCCAGCAGCCGCGTGGACGACTCCTCCGCCCACCGCAGGACCGCGGCGACGTCCTCGCCGTACGAGCGCGTGAGGCCGGCGAGCTCGGCGCGTCGCCGCTGCACGGCGTCGAGCCGCGCGGGGTCCGCCTGGAGGTCCTGCACGTACGCCGCGAGGTCCGCGGCCACGTCCGCGAGCAGGTAGCCGGCCTCGGCGACGCGCGTCGCGAGCCCCGCGAGGGCGGGGTCGTGGGCACCGACCTGCTCGAGGCGGCGTCGGGCGTCCTCCACGAGGAGCGTCGCCGCCGCCGTCTCACCGGCGGTGTCGTCGTCGCCGACCAGGGCGACGTGGGCGCCCGCCGCCGCGGCACGCAGGTCCTCGGCGTTGCCGAGCCGCTCGGCCTCGGCCGCGAGGTCCGCGTCCTCCCCCGGCTGCGGCGCGACGCGCTCGACCTCCGCCAGGCCCAGCCGGAGCAGCTCCGCCTCGCGGGCGCGCTCCTGGGCGCGCGCGACGAGGTCGTCCAGCTCCGCCTGCACGCGCGCGCGCTCGGCCCAGGCCGTGCGGTGCCGGGCCAGCACGGCGGCGTGCTCGGCGCCGGCGAACGCGTCGAGGGCCGCCCGCTGGCGCGCGGGCGAGCGCAGGCGGACCTGGTCCGCCTGGCCGTGCACGGTCACGAGCTCCTCGGCGATCTCCGCCAGCACGCCCTGCGGCACGGAGCGCCCCCCGAGGTGGGCGCGCGAGCGGCCCGCGGCGCCGTCGGTGCTCGCGGTGACCGTGCGGAGCACGACGAGGCTGCCGTCGTCGTCGGCCTCGGCGCCCGCCTCGCGGGCACGCTCGAGCGCGGGGGACGACGTGGGCAGCACGACACGGCCCTCGACCGCGGCGGCGCGGGCGCCCGTGCGGACCGTCGCCGGGTCGGCGCGGCCGCCCAGCAGCAGCGACAGCGCCGTGAGCACCATCGTCTTGCCGGCGCCCGTCTCACCCGTCAGCACCGTCAGCCCCGGCCCGAGCCGCACGTGCGCGCGGCCGATGACGCCGAGGTCGTCGATCCGGATCTCCTCGATCACCGTGCACCGTCCTCGCGGGCTCCCCGCCAGCCGACGACCGGCAGGTCGAACTTCTGCACCAGCCGTGTCGTGAACGGCGCCGGGTTGAGGCGCGCGAACCGCACGGGCGTGTCGCTGACGCGGACCTCGAGACGGGCGCCCCGGTCCAGCTCGAGCTGGCGGCGCCCGTCGCACGTCACGACGGCCGTCGACGACGAGCGCTCGATCAGCTCGATCGCGAGCACGCTGCGCGGGCCGAGCACCAGCGGGCGCGCGAACAGCGAGTGCGCCGCGAGCGGCACCAGCACCGTCCCGACGACGTCCGGCCACAGCACCGGACCGCCGGCCGAGAACGCGTGCGCGGTCGAGCCTGTCGCCGTCGCCGCGACGAGGCCGTCGCAGCCGAACGCCGACAGCGGCCGGCCGTCCACCTCGACGACGACCTCGATCATGCGCGCCGGGTCGGTCTTCTCCAGCGCCGCCTCGTTGAGCGCCCAGCCCGACTCGGTGCGGCCGTCGGCGTGCACGACCCGCACGTCCAGCGTCGCCCGCTCCTCGATGTCGTGGTCCCCCGACGTCAGCCGCGCGACCGCGGTGTCCACGTCGTCGGGCTCGATCTCGGCGAGGAACCCGACGTGCCCGAGGTTGACCCCGAGCAGCGGCACGTCCGTCCCGCGGGTCAGCTCCGCCGCGCGCAGGATCGTGCCGTCCCCGCCGAGCACGACCGCGAGCTCGAACGGCGGCAGGTCCGCCGGCGTGTCGTCCTCCGACGCGGCGACGGCCTCGACGCCCGCACGCTGCAGTGCACGCAGCACGTCGTCCGCGGCCGTCAGCGCCTCGGGCCGCCCGCTGTGGCGGACGACCAGCGCACGCCGCGTCACCGGGCGACCCCGGCCCGCGTCCCGGCGGACCCGCGGGTACCGCCGGCCGCACCGTCGCCCGCCGCGTCGACCGCCGCGTCGACGAGCGCCGTCACGGCCGCGTCCTCCTGCGGCCCCGCGCCCTCGCCCGGCGCGACGAGGCGCAGCACGAACTCGACGTTGCCGTGGGTGCCCGGCAGGGTGCTCGGCCGCACGTCGACGACGCGGGCGCCCAGCCCGCGGGCGGTCGTGCACACGTCCAGGACGGCGGCACGCCACAGGGCGGGGTCGCGCACCACGCCGTTCGCCCCGAGCCGGTCGCGCCCGACCTCGAACTGCGGCTTCACGAGCAGCACGAGGTCCGCAGAGGGCGCCGCGACCGCCAGGAGGGGCGCCAGCACGAGACGCAGGGAGATGAAGGACAGGTCGCCGACGACCAGCGTCGGCGCCGGCACGACGTCACCGGCGCGCAGGTCACGGACGTTCACGCCCTCGCGGACCTCGACGCGCGCGTCCGCGCGCAGCGCCGGCACGATCTGGTCGTGGCCGACGTCGACCGCCACCACGTGCCCGGCCCCGCGTCGCAGCAGGACGTCCGTGAACCCGCCGGTGCTCGCGCCCGCGTCGAGGCACGTCCGCCCCCGCACGTCGAGGTCCGGCCACGCGGCGAGGGCGTCGGCCAGCTTGCGGGCCGCGCGCGACGCCCAGCCCGGGTCCGCGGGGTCGTCCGTCACGGCGACGTCGTCGGTGGCGTCGACCGCCGTCGCCGGCCGGCGGGCGGGGACGCCGTCGACGCGCACGCGGCCGTCCACGACGAGCCGGGCGGCCTGGGTGCGCGACCGGGCGAGCCCGCGGCGGACGAGCTCGGCGTCGAGGCGCGCCGTCATCGTCGCGGTCATCCCTCGGCGTCCGCGAGGCGGTCCTGGAGCGCGCCGTGCACCGCCTCGAACGCCGTCAGCTGCGCACGCAGGTCGAGCTCCGCCACGTCCCGCAGCCGGCCGAGCGCCTCGTCGACCGCGGCGTCGCCCGTCGCCGTCGCGTCGTCGGACGCGGGGGCCGGTCGGACGTCGGCGGGCGTCGGGGCGACCGGAGGCCCGGGGACCGGGGCGGTGCGGGTGCCGTGCGCGGGGACGCCCTGCGTGGTGGCGGCGTGCGTGGTGGCGGCGTGCGTGGTGGCGGCGTGCGCCAGGGCGGCCGGTGAGGGGACGGCCGACGACGCGCCGGGCGTGCTGTCGCTCATGTGCGGTCCTTCCCTTCGTCGACGGGTCGCGGCGGCCGGCGTGGCCGCGCGTCGCCCGGCACCCGTCAGGCCGCGGGTGCCGGCGGACGTGCCGCGCCCGACGCGCGGGCGCGCCGGGCGTCCCCACGCTACCCGGCGACCGTCCGCGACGGCGGGCACGACCCACAGGAGGGCGCGTGCCCGCCACCGCGGGTCGGGGGCGCGACGGGTACGTCAGAGCTCGGGCACGCTCGACGGGTCGAGCGGGAGACCGCGGTCCGCGGTGTCCCATGCGGCGGCGCAGGCCGCACGCACGAGGTCCAGACGGCCGTCCGCGCCCGGCGCCGGACGCAGCTCGAGCGCGGCCGCCGTGACGCGCGCCGCCGCGCCGCGGCACACCCACCAGCCGTCCTCCGGCGCGGGCGCCGGGTGCGGCTCGAGCAGCGACAGCAGGTCGGCGCCGATGAAGTGCGGGCGCTCCCCCGGCAGGGCCAGGACGTCGTCGCGCGCGCTGCTCACCCCGGTGAGGACGTGCAGCCCGGGGATGTCCCCGGAACGCGCGCCCGCCAGGTCGGTGTCGAGCCGGTCGCCGATCACCAGCGGCGCACGCGCGCCGGCGCGTTCCACGGCCAGGCGGTACATCGTCGGCGACGGCTTGCCCGCGCTCGCCGGCTCGACGCCCGTCGCCGCGCGCACCGCGCCCACGAGCGACCCGTTGCCCGGCGCGAAGCCGCGTGCCGTCGGCAGGCTCAGGTCGAGGTTCGACGCGACGTGCCACGCGCCGCGCTGCACGGCGTACGCCGCCTCGGCGAGCTGCGCCCAGCCGAGCTCGGGCGCGAAGCCCTGCACGACCGCCACCGGCTCCTCGTCCGCCGACGTCACGACCTCGTAGCCCTTCGCGCGCACCGCCGTCAGCAGGCCGGCACCGCCGACCACGAGGACCCGCGCCCCGGCGGGCACGCGCGTCACCAGCAGCTCCGCGGCCGCCTGCGCAGCCGTCATCACCTCGTGCGGCTGCGTGGGGATGCCGAGGCCGACGAGCTGGTCCGCGACCTGCTCGGGCTCGCGCGAGGCGTTGTTCGTGACGAACACGAGCCGCATGCCGGCGCCCCGGGCCCCCTCGAGCCCTTGCGCGGCACCGTCGATCGGCTCGTGCCCGCGGTACGCCACGCCGTCGAGGTCGACGAGCGCGAGGTCGTAGCGCGCCGCGAGCGGCTCCTGCGACGCCAGCAGTCCTGCACCCGTCACCGTGCCTCCTCGTCGTCCGCGAGCTCGCCGCCCGTCGTGCCGGCGCCCGGCGCCTCGCCGTCGTCCGCCGTGTCGTCCGTGGCCGCTGCTCCTGCAGCGGCCGCCTCGTCGGTGGCCCCCGCGCCGCTCGCGGCCTCGTCGGTCACGCCCTCCGCAGCGGACGTCTCCTCGACGTCGGGGTCGTCGACCTCCGCCGGCTCGTCCTCGTCCTCGTCGTCCTCGTCGTCCTCGTCGTCCTCGTCGTCAGCGTCGGCGTCGTCCGCTCGAGCGGCGTCGTCCGAGGCGGCGTCGTCCACCTCCGCGGTGCCGACCTCCTCGGCGTCGGCGACCTCGGCGGGCTCCTCAGGTGCGTCGGCCGTCTCAAGTGCGTCGTCCTCGAGGTCGTACACGAGGACCTCCTCGTCGACCTCCACGAGCCCGGCCGCCTCCTCGAGCTCGCGCTCGGAGTACGGCGCGAGCTCCGCCTCCGCGTCGGCGTGCCGTCCGGCGGCCTCGAGGGCGGCAGCGCGCGCCTGGGCGACGCGGACGGCGAGCACACCGCTCGCACCGCGCACGAGGTCGGTGGCCAGCGCCGCGACCGCGGCCTCGGCCTGCCCCATGTCGAGGCGTGCCCCGCTGACGACCATCGCGAGCTCCACCCGCGTGGCCGCCGGGAGCGCCTCGGCCTCCGGCTCGTTGGCGAGCGCGATCGCACGCTCGGGCCGCCCGAGCCCACGCTCGGCGTCGGCCATCACCGCGAGGTGCTCGGACGAGCCGTTGAGGCGCCGCACCGTGCGCAGCTCGCGCAGCGCCTCCGCGTAGCGGCCGGTCCGGTAGGCGGCCAGCCCCGCAGCCTCGCGCACCACGTCGACCCGCCCCGCGCGGCGCACCGCCGCCGCGGCGTGCTCGTACGCACGCTCGGGGTCGACGTCGAGCAGCCGCCCCACCATGACGAGGTGTCGCCCGACACGCTCGGCGTTGTCCTTGCTCAGGGTCCGCAGCGGCCCGCGTGCCTCGCGGTCCAGCTGCGCGAACGTCACGTCCTCGGGGATCTCCGGCTCCGGGACGCGCACGCGGTCCGGCTCGTGCCGGTCGGCCGAGCGCGGCGCGCGGTCGCCCCCGGCCACCCGCGGGTGGCCGGTCGGACGGCCGCCCTCGGTGCGGCGGTCACCCGAGCGTGCGCCGCCGTCCGGACGGCCCGCGCCGCGCTCGCCCGACGAACGGCCGGTCGGGCGGTCGCCGGACCGCGCGGCGCCGTGGCGCTCGCCGGCCGCCGGCCCACCGCGCCGCTCGGCGTCGTGGCGCCCCGTCGTCCCGCGCGCATCCGCACGCCCCGCCGAGGGACGGTCCCCGTAGGAGCGGTCCCCGTAGGAGCGATCCCCGGAGGGCCGCTCACCGTACGACCGCTCGCCACCTCGACGGGGCCCCGCACCGGCGTCACCGCGTCGTGCGTCGAACCCCCGCGTCGGCCGCTCGTCATGGCGGCCCGCGCCGCGCCGGTCGTCCGGACGCTGCTCGCGACGCGGCGCCTGGCCGCGCTCGTCGGGTGCGCCCCACGACGGACGGTCGGCGGAGCGGTCGCGGCCGGCACGGTCGTCGCTCCGGCGCGGCGCTCCCGGCCGGCGCTCGCCACCCGGGCCGCGCTCGTCGCGAGCGGCGCCGCCGATACCGCGGTCCTCCCTGGGACGAGCCGGACGATCGGCGGACCGGTCACCCCAGCTGCCGCGCGCGCCCCTGTCGTCCCGCGCGGGACGACCGGCGCCTCGGGCGTCGTCACGGCCGGGCCCCGACCATCCACCCGAGGAGCGCGGCGCACCCGCACGGTCGGTGGGACGACCACCGGACGCACCCCACCGAGGCGCCTGCTCACGGCGCTGCGACGGCCCACCGGCGTCCGCGCCCCATGTCCGTGCAGGGCGCGCTCCACGGCTCTCGCGCTGCTCGCGGTCACCGGCACCAGCCCGGTCGTCGCGTCGGCCGGCACGGTCGTCCGGTCGGTCCCAGGGCCGGCCGGTGCCGCCGGCACCGCGGCCGCGATCCGGCGACGCGCTCGGCGACCACGGTCGCCCGGCGCTCCGCGGCGCGCCGCGCCGGTCGTCGTCCCGGCCGGCGGACGACCAGGAACCGCGCTGCCCCCGCGGGTCCTCACGGCGCTCGCCACCCTGCGCTCCGCGGTACCCGCCCGCGTCGCGTCCCGCACCGGGGCGCGACGACCCGGCAGGACGAGCGTCGCCGTCCCGGCGCTGCCACGTCGACCGACCGGCACCCGGCGCGCGGTCGTCGCGGCCGCCGGCGGACGTGCGCGGACGTCCCGTGCCGCCCGTCGACCCTGCACCGAAGGGACGCCCACCGGAGCTCCCAGCGCGGCCGCCACGCGGGCGCTCGTCGCGCGGTCCTGCGCTTCGGCCCTCGTACGCGCCGCGGCGGTCGTCACCGCCGTACCCACCGCGCGCGTCGCGCGCGCCACCGGCACCTCGGGAGCCGCCGCGGGCGTCCCCTGAAGCACCGCTGCCACCGCTCCACGGGCGGGCCGATCCGCCGCCCTGTCGATCCTGGCGGGGGCGTCGCTCGTCCGAGCCGTCGCTGTTCATGGTGTAACTCCTCGTCGTACGTCGACGCCCATGGTCTCATCACCGCGGACAGCGGGTGGGCGGTGCTGCGCCGCAGGGTGCGCGCGCGGCTGGAGCTCTGGACGAAGCGGCGGTCCTCCTCGCCTCGGCGTCGTCCGGGAAATGCATGAAAATGTCTTAGAACTAGCGCGTGAACGCACGAAGGCCCACCCGTTGTCGGGTGGGCCTTCGTGGAATGGTTGTCCGGCGGCGTCCTACTCTCCCACACCCTGGCGAGTGCAGTACCATCGGCGCTGAAGGGCTTAGCTTCCGGGTTCGGAATGGGACCGGGCGTTTCCCCTTCGCTATGACCGCCGTAACACTGTCGAGATTGTCAATCAGGCATGGTGGCCCGTTGGTTTCTCGGGAACCGCACAGTGGACGCGTAGCAAAGAATGATGTGAGTCAAGTTGTCGGCTTATTAGTACCGGTCAGCTGCGGCAGTCTTTCGTCCTGCCTTCCACATCCGGCCTATCTACCCAGTGGTCTAGCTGGGAG
>NZ_JBHUZW010000019.1:0-47576 GCF_042667215.1 Cellulomonas sp. NPDC057328
GTGTGCGGACGGGCGCCGGGCGGGGTGGCGTCGGGTCGACGCCGGCGAGCAGGGGTCAGCGCTTACGCTGCTTCGAGGCCTTGCGGCGGTCGGCGCGGTTGGCGCCGTCCCCCGCACCGGCGCCGCCGGAACGGTCGCCCGACGGGCCGCCGTTGCCGTCGCGCCGCGTGACGACCGACCCGTCGCCGTCCACCGAGGGTGCCGTGTACTGCAGCGGCGTGCGCTCGGCCGGGCCGTCGATGCCCTTGGCGACCAGCCGGCCGGCCGGCGGGGCGTCGGCAGCGGGACGCGCGGCCGTGGCGGCCGCGCCCGCGCTGCCGGCCGCCGCCGCGGCGGACTCCACGCTCACGACCGGCGCACCGGCCTGGACCGCCTCGGCCGAGCCGTCGGCGGGCGCGACCTGCACCTCGAGGTTGAACAGGTACGCGACCGACTCCTCCTTGATGGCGTCCGTCATCGCGTTGAAGAGCTGGAACCCCTCGCGCTGGTACTCGACCAGCGGGTCGCGCTGCGCCATCGCGCGCAGCCCGATGCCCTCCTTGAGGTAGTCCATCTCGTAGAGGTGCTCGCGCCACTTGCGGTCGAGCACCGAGAGCACCACGCGCCGCTCGAGCTGGCGCATGTTGTCGGCGCCGAGCTGCGCCTCGCGCTCGTCGTACGCGTGCTCGGCGTCCGAGAGGACCTCGCGCGTCAGCAGCTCGGTCGACAGGCGGGTCTCGCCGCCGGCCGCCTCGACGACCTCGTCCGGCGTGATCGAGACCGGGTACACGCCCTTGAGCGCCGTCCACAGCGCGTCGAGGTCCCAGTCCTCCGGCCGGCCCTCGGCGGTCGCCGACGCGATGTAGTCCGTGAGGACGTCCGTGCGGAAGTGCGCGAGCTGCTCCTGCAGGTCCTCGCCCTCGAGCACGCGGCGACGCTGCTCGTAGATGACCTCGCGCTGGCGCGACATGACGTCGTCGTACTTGAGGACGTTCTTGCGGATCTCGAAGTTGCGGGCCTCGACCTGCGACTGCGCGGACTGGATGCCGCGCGTGACGATCTTCGACTCCAGCGGCATGTCCTCCGGGAAGCCCGCGCGCGTCATCATCGACTCGGCGAGCCCCGAGTTGAACAGCCGCATGAGGTCGTCCTGCATCGACAGGTAGAAGCGGGACTCCCCCGGGTCGCCCTGACGGCCCGACCGGCCGCGCAGCTGGTTGTCGATGCGGCGGGACTCGTGACGCTCCGTGCCGAGCACGTACAGGCCGCCGAGCTCGGTGACCTCCTCGTGCTCCGCCGCGACGGCCGCCTTCGCCTCGGCGAGGGCGTCGGGCCAGGCGGCCTCGTACTCCTCCGCGTTCTCGGCCGGGTCGAGCCCGCGCTCGGCGAGCGCCGCGACGGCCATGAACTCGGCGTTGCCGCCGAGCATGATGTCGGTGCCGCGCCCGGCCATGTTCGTCGCGACCGTGACGGCGCCCTTGCGGCCCGCCTGCGCGACGATCGCGGCCTCCCGCGCGTGCTGCTTCGCGTTGAGGACCTCGTGCGGGACGCCCTGCTTCTTCAGCTTGGACGACAGCAGCTCGGACTTCTCCACGCTCGTCGTGCCGACGAGGACGGGCTGCCCCTTGGCGTGGCGCTCGACGATGTCCGCGACGACCGCGTCGAACTTGCCCTCCTCGCTCTTGTAGACGAGGTCCTTCTGGTCGATGCGGATCATCGGCCGGTTCGTGGGGATCGGGACGACACCGAGCTTGTACGTGCCCTGGAACTCGGCGGCCTCGGTCTCGGCCGTACCGGTCATGCCGCCGAGCTTGTCGTACAGGCGGAAGTAGTTCTGCAGCGTGATCGTGGCGAGGGTCTGGTTCTCCGCCTTGATCGCCACGCCCTCCTTCGCCTCGATCGCCTGGTGCATGCCCTCGTTGTAGCGACGGCCGGCGAGGATGCGGCCGGTGTGCTCGTCGACGATCAGGACCTCGCCGTTCATCACGACGTAGTCCTTGTCGCGCTTGAACAGCTCCTTCGCCTTGATGGCGTTGTTGAGGAAGCCGATGAGCGGCGTGTTGAGCGACTCGTAGAGGTTGTCGATGCCGAGGTAGTCCTCGACGCGCTCGATGCCCGGCTCGAGGACGCCGACCGTGCGCTTCTTCTCGTCGACCTCGTAGTCGCGCTCGGGCTGCAGGCGCCGCACGACCTTGGCGAACTCGGCGTACCAGCGGTTCGTGTCGCCCGACGCGGGCCCGGAGATGATGAGCGGCGTGCGGGCCTCGTCGATGAGGATCGAGTCGACCTCGTCGACGATCGCGAAGTGGTGGCCGCGCTGCACGAGCTCGTCGACGCTCCACGCCATGTTGTCGCGCAGGTAGTCGAAGCCGAACTCGTTGTTGGTGCCGTACGTGATGTCGGCGGCGTACTGCTCGCGACGCTGCGCGGGCGTCATGTTCGCCAGGATCGTGCCGGTGGTGAGGCCGAGGAACCGGTAGACGCGGCCCATGAGGTCGGCCTGGTAGCCGGCGAGGTAGTCGTTCACGGTGACGACGTGGACGCCCTTGCCGGACAGCGCGTTGAGGTAGGCGGGCGCCGTGGCCACGAGGGTCTTGCCCTCACCGGTGCGCATCTCGGCGATGTTGCCGAGGTGCAGGGAGGCGCCGCCCATGAGCTGGACGTCGAAGTGGCGCAGGCCGAGCGTGCGGCGCGACGCCTCGCGCACCGCGGCGAACGCCTCGGGCAGCAGGTCGTCGACCGTCTCGCCGTCGGCGAGCCGGGCCTTGAAGCGGTCGGTCTCCTCGCGCAGCTCGGCGTCCGACAGGGACGTGAAGCTGTCCTCGAGGGCGTTGACCTGCGCGGCGATGCCGGAGAGCTTCTTGAGGACCCGTCCCTCGCCCAGCCGGAGGACCTTCTCGAGGATCGCCGTCACGCATCTCTCCCGACGTGCTGCGCCCCGTCCGCGCGCAGCGCCGGGGCGGTCCGTGTCCCGGTCGCTCGACCGGGCGCGGTCCATCGTAGGCGAGTGCGGGGGCGCCGTGGGGCGCCCGTCACACCGGCCCGGGCCGTGCGGGGGCCGCCGCGCGTCACGGCAGGGGGTCCGCCGCCGCGTGCAGCGCCGCCGTGAGCGCGGTCACGAGGTCCCCCGCCGCGCCGTCCGCCCGGACGTCGCCGAGGCCGAGCCAGGTCGCGAGCGTGCGGAGCTCGGCGACGAGCTCGCGCGCCACCGACGCGTCGTCGTGCACGTCGCCCTCGGGCGGGCCGGCCGGCGCGCGGTGCGCGGCGGCGACGCGCAGCACCCCCTGGCCCCGGTCGGCCTTGAGGTCGACGAGCGCCTCGAGACGGTCGCCGAGCAGGAACGGCAGCACGTAGTAGCCCCACACGCGGCGCTCGGCCGGCACGTAGATCTCGATGCGGTACCGCAGGCCGAACAGCTCCTCCGTGCGCGCCCGCTCCCAGACGAGCGGGTCGAACGGGCTGAGCAGCGCCCGGCCGGTCGCCCGGCGCGGCACGGTCGCGTCGACGTGCCGGTAGGCCGTCGCCGCCCACCCCGCGACGCGCACGGGGACGAGCACGCCGTCCTCGACGAGCTCGTCGACGGCGGCCTGCGTGCGGTCCACCCGCGTGCGCCAGTGGTCGGCGAGCGTGCGCACCGTCGCCACCCCGTGCGCGCGGGCCGCCGTCGCGACGAGCCGGCGCCGCGCGTCGCCCTCGTCCGCCGGCGGCAGGCCGCGGACGGCCGGCGGGAGCACGCGGTCCGCCCGGTCGTACCGGCGCTCGAACTGGGCGTTGCGCCCCGCCGAGGTCAGCTCGCCGATCGCGAACAGGTACTCCAGCACGCGCTTGGCGACGGTCCAGTTCCAGCCCCACTGCTCGGTCGACCGGGCGTGCCGGGCACCCATGAGCTCGTGCGCCTCGCGCGCCGTGACCGGGCCCTGCGCGTCGACGAGCGCGCGCACCTCCGTGACCTCGGGCGCCTGGTCCAGGGGGACGCCGTGGATCTGCGCGCCCTGGCTCGCCGCCCGGGCGCGCCACGCCTCGTGCTTGAACCCGAGGTCGCGGAACGTCGCGGGCGGCACGTACGAGGCCTCGTGCGCCCACGTCTCCACGAGCCGGCGCGGCGCGGTGCCGCTCGCACGGTCCAGCGCCGTGACGTCCCAGGGGCCGACGCGCGCGTGCACCGGCATGAGGTGCGCTCGCGCGAGGACGTTCACCGAGTCGATCTGCAGCAGGCCGAGCCGGTCCACGACCGCCTGCAGGCCCCGGGTGCCCACGGGGCCGTCGCGCACGGGCCGCGGCCGGTCGAGCCCGGACGCCCGGAGCGCGGCACGGCGCACCTGCGCGACGGTCAGCGTCTCGCGCGGCTCGGGACGCAGGTGCACGGCGCTCATGACGGCATCCTGCCGCGCCCCACCGACACGGCCGGCCGGGTGCGACCGGCCGGCACGCCACGGGGCGGCGACCGCCGTGCGGCCACCGCCCCGTGCTGCCGTGCCCGTGTGCTGCCCGTGTGCTGCCCGTGTGCTGCCCGGGTCAGCCGGCGACGGCCTCCGCCGCGCCGCCCGCGTCACGCACCGGGGCGTCGAGCTTGATGACGCCGTAGCTCCAGCCGCGCCGCCGGTAGGCGACCGCGGGCTGAGCCGTCTCGGCGTCGACGAAGAGGTAGAAGTCGTGCCCGACCAGCTCCATCTCGTAGAGCGCGTCGTCCACCGTCATCGGCTGCGCGCGGTGGATCTTCTCGCGGATGACGACGGGCGAGTCGCCGAGCGTCGTCTCCAGCACCCCGTCCTCGTCGCGCGCCGGCTCGGGCTCGGGCGCGGGCGCGTCGTCGGGCAGGTCCCCCGGCTCCAGGGGCATCGCGTCGGCGGGGACCGCCTGACCGTGGCTGCGGTGCGCCTTGCGCCGGTCGCGCGAGCGTCGCAGCCGCTCGATCAGCCTGCCCAGCGCGAGGTCCAGGGCGGCGTACGCGTCGTCGGAGCAGGCCTCGGCGCGGATCACCGGGCCCTTGTCCACGACGGTGATCTCCACCCTCTCGCTGCTGTCCGACTGCCGGGGGTTCGGCTCGTGCGACACGATCACGTCGACGCGCTGCGCGCGCGGGGCCAGCTGCTCGATCTTGGCGAGCTTGTTCTCGAGGTGTGCGCGATACCGCGGGGACACCTCGGTGTGCCGGCCGGCGACCACGATCTCCATGGGGGCCTCCTGGGGAGGTCAGGGGCGGGATGCACCCGCCCGGGCGGGACGTACGTCTGTGGCCCCGCGAGGGGCACAGGAGCGGCATCACCTCCCTCGCCGCGCACACGTCCCACCAGCGAGGACGGTCGCGCGGGGCGTCGTTCCCAAGGCACCACGCTAACGCCGGGAGCCCCCGGGCCGCACTCCGCCGCGCACAGCCGCGCCACCCGGCGTCGCCCGTGCGCGCGCCGGCGGCCCTCCTGGTCACGGGTCCGGGACCGAGGTCCCGGTCGGCGGCGCGGCGCGGGCGCGGGAGCGTGGCGGCGTCGCGGCGAGGACGCAGCAGCCGACGACGTCGGCACCCGCCCCCCGCAGCCCGCGCACGCACGCGGCGAGCGTCGCGCCCGTCGTCAGCACGTCGTCCACGAGCACCACGACGGCGCCGTCGAGCCCCTCGGGACGCCGCACCCGAACCCTCCCCGCGACCGCGCGGACCCGGTCGCGCGCGCCCAGGCCGGCGAGGTCCGCCCCGCCGCGGCGGGCCAGCGCCCGACCCACGCCGGCCGTGCGGCCGCCGGCGCGCAGGCCGTCCGCCACCCCTGCGGCGAGGGCGTCGACGGGGGCGCGGCCGCGACGCCGGCGGGCGGCGGCCGTCGACGGCACGGGCACGACGACGACGGGCGGCGCGCCCCGGCCCGCCCGCATGCCCGCCCCCTGCACCGCGCCCTGGCCGAGCACCCCCGCGACGTGCCGCCCGGCGGACGCCATGGCCGCGGCGAGCGGACGGTCGAGGTCCGCCCGCCCGCCGTCCTTCCACGCGCCGACCGCCGACCGGACCGCACCGGCATAGGCCGCGACCGCCCACACCGGCACGAGCGTCCGGTCGACGAGGTCGAGCCGCGGCGCGTCGCGCTCGCACCGCCGCGGCGCGCCCGCGAGCAGGGCGGCGCACGACGGGCACCAGGGCACGTCCTCGCACCCGCAGCCGCCGCACGCGACCGGCACGACGAGTCCGAGCAGGTCGGCGAGGCCGCCGCGCAGCGCCCGCGTGGCGCGGGCGGCGGGACCGTCGGCGGGACCGTCGGCGGCACTGCCGGCGGTACTGCCGCCAGGTCCGGTGGCGAGGCGACGGTCGACGCGGGTCATCGCCCCAGCGTCGCGGCGCCCCGCACGGTCGTCCGGGTCCGGCCCGGCCGCGGGGGACGCGTCCCGCCCGCGCCGGGGCTGTGGTCGGCCCGACGCAGGCACGGGACCGCATGCCCCCGGGGACGACCGCGGTCAGCCGGGGAACGCCGCCCCGGTGACGCCCGTGACGCCCGGCACGCTGACCCACGTCCGCCCGTCGTAGCGCAGCAGGTCGCCCTCCGCGGTCACGACGTGCAGCGTGCGCTCGCCGCGCCCGGCCGCGAGCGCGACCGCGCCGGCGACGACGGGCAGCGGGGTGCTGCGGCCGGACACCGGGACGAGGTGCGGCACGGTCCCCGCCTCGTCCTCGGCGAGCACGGCCAGCGTGACCTCGTCGACCCAGACGACCGACGCCGTCGGCGTCAGCCGCGCGCCCTGGCGGATCGGCGTGCCGAGCCGGCGGGGGGCGTCCGCCTCGTCGCGCACCACGCCGGCGACGTCCAGGATCACGCCGTCCGGCCCGGACGACACGACGGCGATGCGGGTGCCGTCGCGCGAGACCCGCAGCGCCTGCACGGTCCGGCCCGCGAGCCACTCCCCCGTCACGTCGACCGGGGCGCCGCCCGGCCGCACCGCGACGAGCGGCGCCGCGGTGGCGGTGCGCGCCGTCCACACCCAGCCGTGCCGGTCGACCGACGGCGCCGCGAACGCCGTGCCCGACGCGAGGACCTCCCGCGGCTCGCCCGCCCGCGGCACCGTGACCAGCGTGCCGGGGTCCGCGAGGGCGACGCGCAGGTCCCCCGCGCCGCGCGCCAGCCCGGCCGGGGCCGCACCCTCGACCGGCGCGACGTCGTCCACCGGCGCGGGCTCCGCGGCGCCGGGCGCGACCACGCGCCCCTGCGCGAGGACCTCGAGCTCGCCGCCAGGCACCAGCGGCACGTCGGCCGCGCCGCCGTCGAGCACGACGCCGCCGGCCCGGACCCGCACGGACGCGATGCCGAGCGGGCGCAGCGACTCCTCCAGCTGCGCGAGCAGCAGGCCGCGGTCGGCGTCCTGGACGGCACCGGCCGGCTGCAGCGACACCTCCGCCACCCCGTCGCTGACGATCACGGCCTCGGGCTTGAGCTCGACGCCCGCGGGCACGGCGGTCTCCACCGCGTCGCGCAGCCACGGCGACGGCCCCGCGAGCAGCGCCTTGACGACGGCCGTCGGCAGGTTGCGGTCGCGCTGCGGGAACCAGCGCACCTCCGGCACGAGCACGTCGGCGCCCGGTGCGAGGAACCAGAGCCGTGCCGAGCGGTACTGCTGGTCGAGGTTGGCGGGCGTGATGACGACGCCGTCGGGCGCGTGCGTGATGCGCCAGTCGCCGTCGCCGTCCTGCACGAGCTCGAACCGGGCCGACTCGCGCGACTCCCGCGGCGTCTCCGCGAACACGCCGCCCGCGTCGAGCTTGCCGACGACGTCGAGCTCGACCGTCACCTGCGCCTCGCCGGTCGCCTCGAACTCGACCGAGCGCGCCACCGTGGCGCCCGCCGTCGGGTCCCACTCGGCGCGCGCGTCGCCCGCGAGGTACTCCCGCGCCACCGCGAAGTCGCCCGTGACCTCCGCCGCGCCCGCGAGGATGAAGCCCTCGACGATCTCCGCGGGCCCCGCGTCCGCCTGCGGGCCCTGCGCGAGCACGACGATGCCCTCCTGCTCGCGCACCTCGCCGTCCCCCGCGGTGACGGGCCCGGACGTGGGCAGCGCGACGCAGCCCGCGAGCGCGGCCGCGCACGCCGCCGCGAGGAGCGCCGCGGCGCGCGCCCTCGGCCGCCGGCTCACGGTGCACCGCCCGCGGCCGTGGAGCCCGCGCGTCCGGCGTCGGTCACGACGTCCGTGCGCGTCGGGTCGCGCAGGTCCGCGACGACGGCGATCTCGCCGGTCATCGCCGGCAGCTCGGGGAGGGCGGCCGGGTCCGTGCGGGGCAGCGGCGCGGCCTCCGCCCGCTCGGGCGCCTCCTCGGGGACGAGCGGCAGCGGCGAGCCGTCCAGGACGATGCCCGCGCGCCGCGGCAGGGTCAGGCGGAAGCACGCGCCCCGGCCGGGACGCCCCCACGCCTCGAGCCGGCCGCCGTGGAGGTGGGCGTCCTCGAGCGAGATCGCCAGGCCGAGACCGGTGCCGCCGGTGGTGCGGGCGCGTGCCGGGTCGGCGCGCCAGAAGCGGTCGAACACGTGGGCTGCCTCCTGGGCGGTCATGCCGACGCCGTGGTCGCGCACGGTGACGGCGACGGCGCGCGCGTCGGCGCCGACGGTCACCTCGACGGTGCTGCCGTCGGCGTGCTCCACCGCGTTGACGAGCAGGTTGCGCAGGACGCGCTCGACGCGGCGCGGGTCGACGTCGGCCGTCGCCGGCTCGTCGCCGAGCCGCACGCTGAGGAACGAGCCGCGCCGCTGCGCGAGGGTCGTGGCGTGGTCGACGGCCTGCACCACGACGTCGCGCACGTCCCGCCGCTCGGCGTCGAGCACCGCGGCGCCGGCGTCGAACCGGCTGATCTCCAGCAGGTCGGCGAGCAGGTCCTCGAAGCGGTCGAGCTGCGTCTGCAGGAGCTCGGCCGACCGCTTGACGGCCGGGTCGAAGTCGTCCCGTGACGCGTGGATGACCTCGCCCGCCATGCGGATCGTGGTGAGCGGCGTGCGCAGCTCGTGCGAGACGTCGGAGACGAACCGGCGCTGGAGCGTGGACAGCTCCTCCATGCGCCGGATCTGGTCCTGCAGGCCCTCCGCCATCTCGTTGAACGAGCGCGCGAGGCGCGCCATCTCGTCGTCGCCCCGCACGGTCATCCGCTCGGACAGGTGCCCGTCGGCCAGCCGCTCCGCGACCTGCGCGGCCTGCTGGACGGGGTGCACGGTCCGGCGCGTCACCGACCACGTCATGGCACCGAGGAGCAGGACGAGCGCCGCGGCTGCCAGCGCCAGCGTGCTCAGCAGGAAGTCGAGCCGCTGCTGCTCGGCCTCGAGGCTGTACAGGAAGAACATCTGGTACGTGCCGACCACGGGCACGGTGACGTCCTGCCCGACGACGATCCCCGGCTGCGGCCGCCCGTCCTCGTCTGGCACGGACACGGACTGCCACTGCTGGCCGCCGCCCGCGGTCGCCTCCTTGAGCTCGCGGCTGACGAGGTCGACGAGGGTGCGGTCCGTGGCGGTGGCCCCCACCTCGACCGTCGACTGCTGGCCGGGCGCGCGCAGGACGAAGACCTCGCGCTCGCCGGAGCCGCCCCCGCGCTGCGCCGCCGTCACGTCCTGCAGCAGCTGCTGCACGTCGGCGCGCGTGGTCGCCGTCGCGGACGAGAAGAAGTCCTGCGCCTGCCGCGTGCTGCGGGCGCTCTCGCCGAGCACCTGCTGCAGGCGGGCCTCGAACAGGCCCGAGCTGATGCGGTCGCCCACGTACGCGCCGAGCAGCGCGAGCGCGACCAGCCCGATGCCCAGCGTCGACACGAGCACCCGCACCTGCAGCGAGGAGCGCCACCAGCGCGTGACGCCCCGCAGCCGGCGACCGGCCCGGACGCGGCCGAGCCGCCCCCAGGCGCTCACACGGACCACGGCACGACCCTCACGTCCCCTGCACGCCCGCCTTGTAGCCGACGCCGCGCACGGTCACGACGATCTCCGGACGCTCGGGGTCCGTCTCGATCTTGGAGCGCAGGCGCTGCACGTGGACGTTGACGAGCCGGGTGTCGGCGGCGTGCCGGTAGCCCCACACCTTCTCGAGCAGGACCTCGCGCGTGAAGACCTGCCACGGCTTGCGCGCGAGCGCCACGAGCAGGTCGAACTCCAGCGGCGTCAGCGAGATCGGCCGGCCGGCGCGCTCCACGCGGTGCCCGGGGACGTCGATCGACAGGTCGCCGATGGAGAGGTGCTCGGGCGCGGGCTCGTCGCTGCGCCGCAGCCGCGCGCGGACGCGGGCGACCAGCTCCTTGGGCTTGAACGGCTTGCTGATGTAGTCGTCCGCGCCCGACTCCAGGCCGAGGACGACGTCGACCGTGTCGCTCTTGGCCGTGAGCATGACGATCGGCACGCCGGACTCCGCCCGGATGAGGCGGCACACCTCGTTGCCGTCACGGCCCGGCAGCATGAGGTCGAGCAGGACGAGGTCGGGCTGGGTCTGCCGGAACACCCCCAGCGCCTCGTCCCCGTCCTCGCAGAACACCGGCTCGAAACCCTCCGAGCGCAGCACGATGCCGATCATCTCCGCCAGGGCGGTGTCGTCGTCGACCACCAGCACGCGTCCCCTCATGCCGGTGATCCTCTCACCGTCGGACGTGCGTCCGGGGGCGCCGCGCACCGCCGTGCGGGTGACGTCCCCGGCCGGCGACCCGACCACAGGCCCCGGCCGGTGCCGTCCGTCCACGCACGCCCGTGACCTGGCCGGTCGTCGACCCCGCGCGTGGCACGATGGCCCCGGACCCGCACGCCGCACCGAGGAGCCGTGGAGAGCATGACCGCACCGCAGGACGACGGCACGTCCTCGTCGCCGTGGGTCAGCCCGTCGGCGGGGCGCCCCGGGACCGCTCCCGAGGCCGCGCCGGGGGCCGCTCCCGGAGCCACTCCCGACCCCGCCCCCGCGCCCACGCCCGGCCCGGTGCCGCCGCCCGCGCCCCCGTCGCCGGTCGGGTGGGGCTCCCCCGCGTCGTCCCCCGGCTGGGGCGCGCCGGCCGCACCGCCCGCCGCACCGTGGGGGCAGCAGCCGCCGGCCGGTCCCGCCGGCCCGGCGCCCGCCGGCCCGCCCGGGCCGTGGCGCCCCGCGCCGCTGCAGCCGGGCATCGTCCCGCTGCGCCCGCTCGGCCTCGGCGAGATCCTCGACGGCTCCGTGCGCGCCGTGCGCCACAACCCCGTCGTCATGTTCGGGCTCGCGGCGCTCGTCACGACGGTGGCCGTCGCGCTGCAGACGCTCGTGCAGCTCTACGTCGCCGGGCTCGTCGCGGCGTCGCTCGGCGACGCCCTCGCGGGCACGGACGCCACGGGCACCGACGTGGGCGCGGTCAGCGAGGTGTTCTCCATGGGCCTCGCGCAGTCCGCGACGCAGCCGCTGCTGCTGCCGGCGACGAGCGTCCTGACGGGGTTCCTCATCGTCTCGGTGAGCCGCTCCGTCCTCGGGCGGCGCGTCGAGCTGCGGGAGGTCCTGCGCACGCGCCGCGTGTGGTGGGTCCTCGGGTTCGCCGTGCTCGTGCTGCTCGCGGAGGCCGTCGTGGGCGCCGCGTGGTTCGCGCTCGTCCTGCTCCTGTTCAGCCAGCAGCAGGAGGGGGCCGCGCTCGCGCTCCTCGTGCTCGGCGGGATCCTGTACGTCGTCGCACTCGTGTGGGTGACCGTCCGCACGCTCCTGGTGCCCCCCGCGCTCGTGCTCGAGGGCAAGCCGTTCCGCGCGACGGTCGCACGCGCCTGGCGCCTCACGCGCGGCAGCTTCTGGCGCCTCTTCGGCACGTACCTGCTCGCGACGCTGCTGGTCGCCGTCGTCACCTCCCTGTTCCTCGTCCCCGCCGGCATCCTGGCGGGTCTGCTGACCGGCGTGACGGGGTCCGCGACGGTCACGGTGGTGCTGACCGCGGTCGGCTCGGTCGTCGGGCTGACGGTCTCCACGTCGTTCCTCGCGGCGCTCGTCGCACTCCTCTACGTCGACGTCCGGATGCGCCGCGAGGGTCTCGACCTCGAGCTGGCCCGCGCGGCGAGCGAGCCGTGACGGCTGCCGTCGTGGCGGCCGCGGTGCTCGCGGACGTCCCCGTCCGCCCGGACGCCCCGACGGCGCGGCGCTGGGTGCTCGAGGAGCTCGCCGACCCCGCCTACAGCCGGCAGGAGTCGCTGCTCGACCGCTTCCTCGGCTGGGTCGGCGAGCAGCTCGCGAACATGCAGGTCGTGGGCATGCCCCCGCTCGGCGCGCTGGCCCTGGTGGTCGGCGTGGCGGTCGTCGTCGTCGCGATCGCGCTGTGGGTGGCCGGACCGGTGCGCGGCCGCGTCGCGACCCGGCGGCGGGCGCAGGCCGTGCTGGCCGCCGACGACCGCCGCACCGCCGACGACCTGCGCGCGGCCGCCGACGCCGCCGCGACGGCGGGCGACTGGGCCGCCGCCGTGGCCGAGCGGTTCCGCGCCGTCGTGCGGGCGCTCGAGGAGCGCGGTGTCCTCGACGAGCGGCCCGGCCGCACCGCCCACGAGGCGGCCGGCCTCGCGGCGCGCGCGCTCCCGGCGGTGGCCGGCGACCTGGCGCTCGGCGGCGACCGGTTCGACGACGTGGTCTACGGGCACCGCGGCGCGACCCCTGAGGACGACCGGCGCATGCGCGACGTCGACGCCGCCGTGCGCGCCGCCCGGGTCGGTCGGGTGCCGGCGGCCGTGGGCGCCGGCGGCCCGGGCGCGGACGGTGCCGCGTGAGCGCGCCCCCGGCTCCCGCCGCGGTTACCGGCATCACGCTGCGCCCCGGCGAGGTCCTCGGCGACGGCACGACCGGCCGCACGCGCGCCGCGGGCCGGTGGCAGCGCCTGCGTCCCTGGCTCGTCGTGGCGGCCGTCGTGGTGCTGGGCGTCCTCGTGCTGCTGCTCCCCGCGCCGCCGTCCAGCACGACGCCCGGCGCCCCCGACAACGCCGGCGCGGGCGGCGCGCGGGCGCTGGCGCAGGTGCTCGGGCGGCAGGGCGTGGAGGTCGAGTACGTCCGCACCACCAGCGCCGCGGAGGCCGCGGCGGCGCGCGGCGGCACGGTGCTCGTGATCGGCGACGTGTGGTTGCTGCCCGAGCAGGTCGAGCGCCTCGCCGCCCTCGACAACGACCTCGTCCTCGTCGACGCCGAGTGGGCGCTGTCCCTCGTGGCGCCGGACCTGACGACGGGCGGCGACGTGTCGCCCCGCGGGGTCCGCACGGCGGCGTGCGACGACCCGGACGCCGTCGCGGCCGGCACCGTCACCGCCGCCGGGTCCGTGGAGGACACCACGGGTGGGGCCACGGTGTGCTTCCCGCCCGCGGGCGGGCCCGCGACCGAGGGCGCGTACGTGGTGCTCGAGCAGGACGGCCGCCGCGTCACGGCGCTGTCCGACCTGACCCCCCTCACCAACGACGCGATCGCCGACGAGGGCAACGCCGCGCTGGCCCTGCGGGCGCTCGGGCGGCACGACCACCTCGTCTGGTACGTCCCGAGCCTCGACGACGCCGGCGCCGCCCGCCCCGACGAGAGCGGCGCGTCGCTCACCGACCTCGTGCCGTGGGTGCGCCCCGTGACGCTGTGGCTGCTGCTCGTGCTCGCGGTCGTCGTCCTGTGGCGCGCCCGCCGGCTCGGTCCCGTCGTCGCCGAGCCGCTGCCCGTGGTGGTGCGCTCGGCCGAGGCGACGCGCGGGCGCGGGCGGCTGTACCGACGCGGGCGGGCGCACGGGCACGCCGCCGCGGCCCTGCGGGCCGGCACCGCGACGCGCACCGCGCACCGGCTCGGGCTGCCGCGCTCGACGCCGGCACCCGCGCTCGTCGACGCCGTGGCACGCGCGTCCGGGCGGCCCTCGGACCACGTCGAGCAGCTGCTGTACGGACCGCCCCCCACCGACGACGCGGGCCTGCAGCGGCTCGCCGACGACCTGCACCACCTGGAGAGCGAGGTTCACCGACCGTGACCGACGAGACGCCCTACCCGCCGGCGCCCGCACCCGCCGCGGCGCCGCAGCCGCCGGCGCCCACGGCCGCGGCCGCACCCGCCGTCGCCGCGACGTCCGCCCCCGCCGGCCCGGTCACCGCCGCGCCCACGCCGGGGGCACCCGCGCCCCTCACCCCGACCGAGGACCTGCGCGCCGCGCTCGCCGCCGTCCGCGCCGAGGTCGGCAAGGCCGTCGTCGGCCAGGACGCCGCCGTCACGGGACTGATCATCGCGCTGCTGTGCCGCGGGCACGTGCTGCTCGAGGGCGTGCCCGGCGTCGCGAAGACGCTCATGGTGCGCAGCCTGTCGGGCGCGCTCTCCCTCGGCACCAAGCGCGTGCAGTTCACGCCCGACCTCATGCCGGGCGACGTGACCGGCTCGCTCGTGTACGACGCCCGCACGGCCGAGTTCTCGTTCCGCGAGGGCCCCGTGTTCACGCACCTGCTCCTCGCCGACGAGATCAACCGCACGCCCCCGAAGACGCAGGCGTCGCTGCTCGAGGCCATGGAGGAGCGGCAGGTCTCCGTCGACGGCGTCCCGCGCCCCCTCCCGGACCCGTTCGTCGTCGTCGCGACGCAGAACCCCGTCGAGTACGAGGGCACCTACCCGCTGCCGGAGGCGCAGCTCGACCGGTTCCTGCTCAAGCTCACGCTGCCGCTCCCGGAGCGCGCGGACGAGGTCGAGGTCCTCGCCCGGCACGCCGCCGGCTTCGACCCGCGCGACCTCGCCGCGGCGGGCGTCCGTGCGGTGGCCGGCGCCGCCGAGCTCGCGCGCGCCCGGGCCGAGGTCGCGCGCGTCCAGGTCGCGCCCGAGGTCCTCGGCTACGTCGTCGACGTGTGCCGCGCGACGCGCACGTCGCCGTCCCTCGCGCTGGGCGTCTCGCCCCGCGGCGCGACCGCGCTGCTGGCGACCGCCCGCGCGTGGGCGTGGCTCTCGGGGCGCGGCTACGTCACCCCCGACGACGTGCAGGCGCTCGCGCACCCGACCCTGCGCCACCGGGTGCAGCTGCGCGCCGAGGCGGAGATCGAGGGCGTCACCACCGAGTCGGTGCTCGACACCGTGCTCGCGTCCGTCCCGGTCCCCCGCTGAGCCGTGGCGGTCACCTCCCGCGCGGTCCTCGTCGCGCTCGCCGGGCTGCTGCCGGTCGCGGTGCTGCCCGCGCCCGTGACGGTGCTGGTCTGGGCGGTCGTCGTGGCGGTGCTGTGCGCGGTGGACGTGGCGCTCGCGGCGTCCCCGCGCGAGGTCGCCGTCTCCCGTGACGTGCCGCGCGCGGTGCGGCTGGGGCAGGCGACGCGCTCGGCGCTCACGCTCCGGGCCGTGGGCGACCGCCGCGTGCGGGCGCTCGTGCGGGACGCGTGGCCGCCGTCCGCGCTCCCCGACGGCGACGCGCCGACGGGCGCGCGCACGCCCCGGCACCGGGTCGACGTGCCGCCCGGCGAGTCCCGCACGGTCACGACGCCGCTGGTGCCGACGCGCCGCGGCGACCTGCCCGGGCACCAGGTCACGCTGCGCACGGTCGGGCCGCTCGGCCTCGCCGGCCGCCAGGTGTCGCTCACCGTGCCCGCGCGGCTGCGCGTGCTGCCCGAGTTCGCGTCGCGCCGGCACCTGCCGTCGCGGCTCGCCCGCCTGCGCGAGCTCGACGGGCGCGCCGCGGTGCAGGTGCGCGGCGCCGGGACGGAGTTCGACTCGCTGCGCGAGTACGTCGACGGCGACGACGTGCGCTCGATCGACTGGCGCGCGACCGCCCGACGCCAGGAGGTCGTGGTCCGCACGTGGCGGCCGGAGCGTGACCGGCACGTGCTGCTCGTCGTCGACACGTCGCGCACGAGCGCGGCCCGCGTCCTCGACGCGACGCGCCTCGAGGCGTCGGTCGAGGCCGCCCTGCTGCTCGGCGTGCTCGCCGCGCACGCCGGCGACCGCGTCGAGCTGCTCGCGTACGACCGGCGGGTGCGCGCCCGGGTCGCCGACACGCACCAGAGCCGCGTCCTGCCGGGGCTGGCCGAGGCGCTCGCCGGCGTGCAGCCCGAGCTCGTGGAGACGGACTGGGCCGGCCTGGTCACCCAGGTGCGGTCGCGGCTGAGCCGGCGGGCGCTCGTCGTGCTGCTGACGTCGCTCGACCCCGCGGCCGTCGAGCAGGGCCTGCTCGAGGTGGTCGGCCAGCTGACGCGGCGCCACCAGGTGGTCCTCGCGTCGGTCGCCGACCCCGAGCTCGAGGACCTCCGGACCGCGCGTCGCACCGTGGAGGAGGTCTTCGACGCGGCGGCGGCCGAACGTGCCCTCCTCGAGCGCGCCGCCGTCGGCGTGCGGCTGCGCCAGCGCGGCGTCGAGGTCGTCGAGGCGCTGCCGGACGAGCTCGCGCCGCGGCTCGCGGACACGTACCTCGCGCTCAAGGCGGCCGGGCGGCTCTGAGCGACGGCGGGCCGCGGCCGGCCCCCGAACCGGCCCGCGCCCTGCCCACCGACCCGCGCCTGCGGACCGGCCCGCGCTGCGGCCGTGCGCGCTAGCGTCGCCTCCCGTGGACGCCCCGCTCGACGACCGCGCGCTCAACCGCGCGCTGCTCGCACGCCAGCACCTGCTGAGCCGGTCCACCGCGGGCGTCGAGCAGGTCGTCACGGACCTCGTCGGGCTGCAGGCGCAGAACCCGTGGTCGCCGTTCGTGGGGCTGTGGAGCCGCGTGGAGGACTTCCGCACCGGCACGCTCGACGCGCTGCTGCTCGACCGCCGCCTCGTGCGGATCGCCGTCATGCGCTCGACGATCCACCTCGTGACCGCCGAGGACGCCGCCGTGCTCGCGACGCTCGTCCGCCCGGTCCTGCACCGCGAGCTGCGCGCGAACCCGCAGCGGCGCGCCGCGGCCGACGCCCTCGACCTCGACCTGCTCGCGCGGCTCGCCGCGGAGCACATCACGGCGGAGCCGCGCCCGACGACGCGCCTCGGCGCCCACCTCGCCGCCACGTGGCCCGACGTCGACCCCCAGCACCTCGCGGCGTTCGCGCGGGCGCTGCTGCCGCTCGTCCAGGTGCCGCCGCGCGGGCTGTGGCGGGGGTCCGCCGCGCCGACGCTCACCACCCTCGACGCGTGGGTGCCCGACGCCGTCGCGGCCGCGGGCGACCTGACGGACCCGGACGTGCGCCGCCGCGCCGAGGAGCGCCTCGTGCTCCGGTACCTGGCGGCGTACGGGCCGGCGTCGGTCGCCGACGTGCAGGCGTGGTCCGCCCTGCGCGGCCTGCGTGCGGTCGTGGACCGGGTGCGTGACCGGCTGGTCGAGCTGCCCGCGACGCCGGCCACCGCGTCGGGGCGGCCCCGCCTGCTGCTCGACCTGCCCGACGCGCCGCGACCCGACCCCGACGTGCCTGCCCCCGTGCGCTACCTCGCCGACTACGACGACGTGTGGCTGTCGCACGACCGGCGCGACCGCGTCATCGACGACGCGCACCGCCGGCGCCTGCAGACGCCGAACGGCCGCACGCCCGCGGCCGTGCTCGTCGACGGTCGCGTCCGCGCGACGTGGGCCGTGGCCCGCACCACCGCCGGGACGCGCGTGCGCGCCACCCCGACGGTCACGCCCCTCGAGCCCCTGACCGCGTCCGAGCGCCGCGACGTCGCGGCCGAGGGCGACGCGTTCGTCCGCTTCGTCGCGGACGACGCCGACGACCACGAGGTCCGCCTGGCCACGACCTGAGCCGACCGACCGGCGCGGTCGCACCAGGCACCGCGTCGGCCGGCGGCCCGCGGTCGCGACCGTGTACCCGGCCGTCAGCCCGCGGTCGCGACCGTGTACCCCGCCCGGTCCGCCGTGAGGTCGCCCGTCTCCCCCGCCGCGACGGCCCGTCGGCCCAGCACGAGCGTGTACGCCCAGAACGCTGCCAGCACGACGGCGCCGATCGCGACCTTCACCGGCCACGGCAGCGTCGACCCGGTGACGAACCCCTCCACCAGGCCCGACACCGCGAGCACACCGACGAGGCCGATCGCCACGGTGAACAGCGCACGCCCCTCCTGCGCCAGCGCACGCCCGCGCGGGCGCGGGCCCGGGTCCACCATCGTCCAGAACAGGCGCAGGCCCGCGGCGCCGGCGACGAAGATGGCGGTCAGCTCGAGCAGCCCGTGCGGCGAGATGAGCTGCAGGAACACGTCCAGCCGCCCGTGCGCCGCCATGAGCCCACCCGCGGCGCCGACGTTCACCGCGTTGCTGAGCAGCATGTACACGGGCAGCACGCCCGTGATCCCGGTGCCGACGCAGACGGCGGCGATCCAGGCGTTGTTGGTCCACACCATCGTCGCGAAGCCGGCACCCGGCTCGTAGTACGCGGCGAACTGCTCCTCGACGTACTCGCGCTGCGACGCAGGCGTCCCCATGAGCGCCCGGGCGTCGGGGTCCAGGGCGACGAGCAGACCGGTCGCGACGCCCACGAGGAGGAACGCGGCCATCACCGCGACGGTCCACCAGCGGATCCGGTGGAGCGCTGCGGGCACGCTCACGACGACGAACCGGGCGACGTCCGACCACGCGGGCGCGTGCGTGCCGGCGAGCCGCCCTCGCGCGCGGCCGAGCAGCTGCGACAGCCGGGTGACCGTCTCGGGGTCCGGCGCCGCCGACCGCACGGCCGACAGGTCGGTCGCGGTGGCCTGGTACAGCCGCACGAGCTCGTCCGCCTGCGCGCCGTCGAGCCGGCGTGCGCGGACGAGCGCGTCGAGGCGCGTCCACAGAGGCGTCCGGGCGCGGGTCCAGGCGTCGAGGTCCACGCCCCCAGCCTGCCACCCGCGGACGGTCGCGCGGTGCCGCCCGGCGGCTAGTCTGCGCAGGTGAGCGTGGGCACGGGGTGGCGGCCGGACGGGCCGGCGGACGGCGTCGTCATCGGCGAGGGCGTCCTCCTCGACACGCGCCCGGCCTCGGTGGCGTCCCGGCTGTGCGGCGGCATCGTCGACGTGATCGCGCTGCTCGTGGGCGCGTACGTCGCCACACGCCTGCTGGGCGGCGTGGACCTGGCGCTCGACGCGCAGACCGGCCGGATCCTCATGATCGTCGTGCTCGTCACCGTCGTGCTGGTCCTGCCGACGACCGTGGAGACGCTGACGCGCGGCCGCTCGCTCGGCAAGCTCGTCGCCGGCATCCGGGTCGTGCGGGACGACGGCGGTCCCCTCACGTTCCGGCAGGCGTTCGTGCGTGCCCTCACCGGTGTGCTGGAGCTGTGGGCGACGCTCGGCTCGGTGGCCTTCCTGACGTCCCTCGTGCACCCGCAGGGCAAGCGCGTCGGGGACGTCCTCGCCGGCACGTACGCGGCGCGCGTGCGCGGGGCCGCGCCGGTGCGGCGGACGACCCCGATGCCGCCCGCCCTCGCCGGCTGGGCCGCGCACGCCGACGTGGCGCGCCTGCCGGACGGCCTCGCGCTGGCGGTCCGGCAGTTCCTCGCCCGCGCCGACCGCTTGCACCCGGCCTCGCGCGTGCAGCTCGGGACGCGGCTGTGCGCCGAGCTCGGGCCGTTCGTGAGCCCGCCGCCGCCCGCCGGGACGCACCCGGAGGCGTTCCTCGCCGCCGTCCTCGCGGAACGCCGGCGGCGCGAGACGGACGTGGAGCTCGACCGGGTGCGCCGCGGCGAGGAGGAGGCACGGCTGCTGCGGCGCCTCCCGCACGGCGTGCCCGACCCCGCGGCCTGAGTCGTCGCAGGCAGGGCTGCCGCGCCCGCACGGGGCGGCCCGGACCGTGCCGACGGGGCCCGGTCCCCCCGCAGACCACCATGTGATGGTCACGCTTCGGTCACGATCTCGGTACGCGCGTCTCTGCAGGTCACGCGTCCATCTCCGCGCGGGGGTGGGCGTCGTGGGCGGCCGGATACCGGGCGAACCGGGCACACGTCGTTTGCGGCGACCGTGCGCGGCGCGGCAGGGTGGGCCGCGCCCCGGGCCGTCCGGCCGGGGGCGGACCCCGAGGGTCACGACCGACCCTCGACCCGGCCACGCCGGGCGCGCACAGCGCAGACCGCACCGGTCCGGGGTCCGACGCGAGAGCCCGTGAGCGGGTGCACGTGGTGCACCCGCGGCCGCCGCACACCCGGCGCCGGGCTCAGGACGGACGAGGTGGACGTGACCGCACTGCGCGCCGAGGGCGTGTACAAGATCTTCGGCCGGCGACCCGCGGAGGCGCTGCGCCGCCTCCGGGAGGGAGCGACGCGCGACGAAGTGCGCCCGTGGGGCACCGCCGCGGTCGTCGACGTCGACCTGGAGATCGCCTCCGGCGAGACGTTCGTCGTCATGGGCCTGTCGGGCTCCGGCAAGTCGACCCTCATCCGCATGCTCAACGGCCTGTGGCGGCCCACGGCCGGCCGGGTGCTGCTCGGGGACGACGACCTCGCGGCCGTCGACGCCCGCCGCCTGCGCGAGCTGCGCCGCCGCCGGGTGAGCATGGTGTTCCAGCACTTCGCGCTCCTGCCGCACCGCAGCGTGCTCGACAACGCGGCGTACCCGCTCGAGGTCCAGGGCGTGGACCGCGCCGAGCGGCGTCGGCGCGCCGGCGAGGCCCTCGAGCTCGTCGGGCTCTCCGGCTGGGCGGACTCCCTGCCGTCGCAGCTGTCGGGCGGCATGCGCCAGCGCGTCGGGCTCGCCCGGGCCCTCGCCGCGGGCACGGACGTCCTGCTCATGGACGAGGCCTTCAGCGCGCTCGACCCGCTCATCCGCCGCGAGATGCAGGACCAGCTGCTCGAGCTGCAGCAGCAGCTCGGCAAGACGGTCGTCTTCATCACGCACGACCTCAACGAGGCGATGTACCTCGGCGACCGGATCGCCGTGATGCGCGACGGCCGCGTCGTGCAGGTCGGCACCGGCGAGGAGATCCTGTCCGCGCCCGCCGACGAGTACGTCGCGCAGTTCGTCGCCGACGTCGACCGCTCGCGCGTGCTCACGGCAGCGTCGGTGATGCGTCCCCCGGCCGTGACCGTCCAGGTGACCGCCGGCCCGCGGCAGGTGCTGCGCACGCTGCGCGAGCAGCAGCTGCCCGCGGCGTACGTCGTGGACCGACGGCGCGTCCTGCAGGGCGTGGTGCGCGACGCGGACGTGGTCTCCGCGCTGCGCGCCGGCACGGCCGCGCTCACGGACGCGCTCGACCGCGACGTCACGAGCGTCGGTCCCACCACGCCGCTCGCCGACGTGTTCGCCCCAGCGGCGGGGTCCGCGCTGCCGGTGCCGGTCGTCGACGACGACCGGCGGCTCGTCGGCGTCATCCCGCGCGTGACGCTGCTCGAGGCGATGACGCCGACCGACGTCCCGCCGGCAGGCGACCTGCCGCCGACCCCGCCGGACGGCACGCCGTTGCCGGCCACCGCCGCCACCCGGACGGAGGCCGTCGCGTGAGCGCCACGAGCATCCTCCCCCGCCTGCCGCTGGGCGACGCCGTCGAGACGGCGACCGACTGGGTCACCAGCACGTTCCGCGGCCTGTTCCGCGCCGTGCGCGACGTGGTCGAGCTCGTCTACGACGGCCTCGACGCCGTGCTCGGCGGCCCGCCCGCGTGGACCGTCGCGCTCGCGCTCGCGCTGGTCGCCCTCCTCGTCAAGGGCTGGCGCCTGGCCGTCGGCTCCCTCGTCGGGTTCGGCGTCGTCATCGCGGTGGCGCAGTGGGACAACGCGATGGACAGCCTCGCGCTCGTGCTGCTGGCCAGCGTGGTCGCGCTCGCGCTCGCCGTCCCGCTCGGCATCTGGGCCGCCCGCGACGACCGCGTGTCCGCCCTGCTGCGTCCCGTGCTCGACCTGATGCAGACGATGCCGACGTTCGTCTACCTCATCCCGATGGCGATCATCTTCCGCGTCGGCATCGTGCCCGGCGTGGTCGCGACGGTCGTGTTCGCGATGGTGCCCGGCGTGCGCTTCACCGAGCTCGGCATCCGCCAGGTCGACCGGGAGGTCGTCGAGGCCGGTCACGCCTTCGGGTCGACCGAGGGGCGCATCCTGCGCCAGATCCAGCTGCCCCTCGCGCTGCCGACGATCATGGCGGGCGTCAACCAGGTGATCATGCTCGCCCTGTCCATGGTGGTCGTCGCCGGCCTCGTCGGCGCGGGCGGCCTCGGCGGCGAGGTCGTCAACGCGCTGACGCGCGTCGACGTCGCGCTCGGCGTCGAGGCCGGCCTGTCGGTCGTCGTCCTCGCCATGTACCTGGACCGCGTCACCGCGGCCCTCGCCGGGCGGGCACCCGTCTCCCGCGCCCTCGCCGCCGCGTCCGCCTGACCACCCCTCCGCGCGGCCGGCACGGTCGCCACGCACGTCCGGCGCGCCCGCGCGCCGGCTCCCCCACCCCTCGGGACGGGCACCGGGCCCGTCCCCCACGGAAGGACACGATGACCCCCGCACGTCTGCGCACCACCCTCGCCGCCGCGGCAGCCCTCTCCCTCGGCCTGACGGCCTGCTCCGGCGGGACGTCCGAGGAGGCCGACCGGCTCGAGAACGGCGACCTGCCGCAGGTCTCGATCGGCATCCACACCGGCTGGGACGAGGGCATCGCCGTCTCGCACCTGTTCGCGGCCGCCCTCGAGGACGCCGGCTACGACGTGGAGACGGACGACGCCGACGCCGGCATCGTCTACACCGGCCTGGCCGGCGGCGACTACGACGTCAACTTCGACATGTGGCTGCCGACGACGCACGCCGACTACCTGGAGACGTACGGCGACGACCTCGAGCAGCTCGGCGTCTGGTACGACGACGCCACGCTGACCATCGCGGTCAACAAGGACGCGCCGATCACGTCGCTCGAGGAGCTCGCGGCGAACGCCGACGCGTTCGACGGCCGCATCGTCGGCATCGAGGCAGGGGCAGGGCTCACCCGCATCACGCAGGACGAGGTGATCCCGGGCTACGGCCTCGACGGCATGGAGTTCGTCGTCTCCTCGACGCCCGCCATGCTCGCCGAGCTGAAGGCCGCGACGGACGCGGGCGAGGACGTCGTCGTGACGCTGTGGCGGCCGCACTGGGCCTACGACGCCTACCCGGTGCGCGACCTGGAGGACCCGCAGGGCCTGCTCGGCACCGCCGAGGAGATCCACACCGTCGGGCGCTCCGGGTTCACGGAGGACTACCCGGCGCTGGCGGCCGCCATCGGCGACTTCACGCTGACGGACGAGCAGCTCTTCTCGCTCGAGAACCGCATCTTCCACGAGGACGACGGCGCGGACCCCGCCGCGTCGGCCCGCGCGTGGCTCGAGGAGAACACCGACCTGCGCGACGCCCTGGCGGACGCCCTCGCGGGCTGACGCGGCACGACGGCCGACGGCCCCCGGTGCGCACGCACCGGGGGCCGTCGTCGTGCGGGGACGGACGTCAGGCGGGCCGCGCCTCGTCGGCCAGCAGCACGGGGATACCGTCGCGCACGGGGTAGACCAGCGGGCGCTCCGGGTCCTGCGAGACGAGCACGGGACGGCCGTCGGCGTCCGTGCCGTCCACGAGCTCGGCGCCCGTCACGGGGCAGCGCAGCAGCGCCCGCGCCCACGGCTCGAGCGAGGGCGCGGTGGCCGTAGTGGCCTCCTCAAGCTGATGGTCGTCGGTCATCGGGTCTCCTCCTGCCGCACGAGCGCGAGCACGTCGTCGCGCACCTTCTCCATGATGTCCTCGTCCGCCGCCTCGACGTTTAGCCGCAGCAGCGGCTCGGTGTTCGACGCACGCAGGTTGAACCACCACTGCGGGTGGCCGTCCCAGTGCGAGACCGTGAGCCCGTCGAGCTCGTCGACCTGCACCGGGCCACCGCCCTGCTGCGTCACGTACGCCTCGACGACGCGGGCGCGCGCCGCGGCCACGTCCTCGACGCGGGAGTTGATCTCGCCGCTGCTCAGGTACGGCTGGTACTGGTCCGCCAGCGCGGACAACGGGTGCGGCTGGCCGCCGAGCGCCGCGAGCACGTGCATGGCGGCGAGCATGCCCGTGTCCGCGAAGAAGAACTCGCGGAAGTAGTAGTGCGCGCTGTGCTCGCCGCCGAACACGGCCTCGTGCTCGGCCATCTGCGCCTTGATGAACGAGTGCCCGACGCGGGTGCGGACCGTGCGCGCGCCCGCCGCCTGCAGCAGGTCCGGCACGACCTGGGAGGTGATCAGGTTGTGGATCACCGTCGGCGTGCGGCCGGCGGCGCGCTCGCGCTCGACCTCGCGCAGGCCGACCAGCGCCGTGATCGCGGACGGGCTGACCGCGTCCCCGTTCTCGTCGACGACGAAGCAGCGGTCCGCGTCGCCGTCGAACGCGAGCCCCAGGTCGGCGCCGTGCTGCACGACCGCCGCCTGCAGGTCGCGCAGGTTCTCCGGCTCGAGCGGGTTCGCCTCGTGGTTCGGGAACGTGCCGTCGAGCTCGAAGTACAGCGGCACGACGTCGAGCGGCAGGGCCGGCAGGCCCGCGCCCGTGCCCAGCACCGCGGGGACGGTGTGCCCGCCCATGCCGTTGCCCGCATCGACCACGACCTTGAGCGGGCGGATGCCCGACAGGTCGACGAGCGAGCGCAGGAACTGCGCGTACTCGGTCAGCATGTCGCGCTCGGTGGCGGTGCCGCGGTCCGCGACCGGCTCGACGCCGTCGGCGACGTACCGGCCGGCGAGCTCCCGGACGTCCGCGAGCCCGGTGTCCTGGCCGACGGGACGCGCGCCGGCGCGGCACAGCTTGATGCCGTTGTACTGCGCCGGGTTGTGGCTCGCGGTGAACATCGCCCCGGGCACGCCCAGCGCGCCCGAGGCGTGGTACAGGCCGTCGGTCGAGCACAGGCCGATGAGGACCACGTCGACGCCCCGCGCCGTGAGGCCCTCGGCGAACGCGCCGACGAGCTCCGGGCCGGAGGGACGCATGTCGTTGCCGATCACGACGCGCGGCCGGGCGCCGGCGGCGACCTCCGGCAGCACGACGACGTCGGCGAACGCGGCGCCGATGGCACGCGCGACGCCCGCGTCGAGCTGCTCGGGGTACGTGCCCCGGACGTCGTAGGCCTTGATGAGCGCGGAGAGGTCCACGGGTGCGGGCACGAAAGGGTCCTTCGTTCTACGACGGCGGGGTCGGGCCCCACCCTAGCGAGCGTGCGGCGTCGGTCGTGGCGGGGTGGTCGTGCGGGGTCGGTCGCGCGGGGTCGGTCGTGCGCCGTCAGCCGGCGTCGCGCGGGGACCCGTCCGGGCCCAGCGGCGTGCCGTCGCCGTCGACGACGTACCAGGCGGTGGTCTCGCACGCGTCGCACGAGGCGAACACCGCCGGCCGGCCGTCCGGCAGCGCGAGCCGCACGCGCGTCAGCGCGGCGGACCGGCAGCGGTGGCAGCCGGGGACGACCGCGGAGTCGTCGACGACCGGGCGCGTCACCGAGCCCAGGGGCTCGTCCGCCGGCGTGCGTCGCGCACGCCCGCGACCCGTCACGGCGCCTCGCCGGGGACGACGCGCAGGTGGCCCCGGCGACGCCCGTCCGCCGGGGCGGTCGCGGCCGGCACGGGGGCCAGCGCGGGCGACGGCTCGGGCGCGCGGCGGCGGCCCGCCTCGCGGACCGCGTCCGCGAGGGCCAGCAGGTCGTCGTGGCTCGGCGCGGCAGCCTCGAGGTCGGGCAGCAGCCGCACGACCTCCCAGCCGCGCGGCGCGGTGAGCCGCTCCGCGTGCTCGACGCAGAGGTCGTACGAGTGCGGCTCCGCCAGCTGGGCCAGCGGCCCCAGCACCGCGGTGGAGTCGGCGTAGACGTAGGTGAGCGTCGCGACCGCAGCGTGCGGGCACGCCGTGCGCGAGCACTGCCGGACGGATCTCACATGCAGACGGTACCCCGTGGGCGCGCGCGGGAGGGTGCGCCCACGCACGCACACCCCGCCGTGTCGCGCCGACGTACAGTGGCCGGATGACCCCCGCCGGCCCGTCCCGTCCCGTCCCGGGGTCCCCCTCGAGCGCGACCCCGGGGGCGCCGGACCGCGTGCTGCCCGCTCGCCGTGGCGCCGACGTGCCCGCGTCGCCGCCCCGCGCCGGGGCCGTCCGCCGGCGCGACCGCCGGGGCCGCGGCCTGCGCGGACCGGTGCTGCCGATGAGCACGCCCGGCTACCGTACGCGCGCCGAGCGCTTCGACGACTTGGTGCTCGACGCGGTCGAGGACCTCGAGCGCCGCTGGGCGCGCCAGCTCGAGGGCGTGGAGTTCGCGGTCGAGGACGTGCCGCCGTCCGACCCGGCGCCGTGGGAGAGCGGCGGCGTGCCGCTCGGTCGCTACTTCCCCGCCGACACGGGCCTCCCCCACCGCATCGTCGTCTACCGCCGCCCCGTCGAGGCCCGCGCGCACGACGCCGCCGACCTGCCGGACCTCGTCCGCGACGTCGTCGTCGAGCAGGTCGCCCACCTCCTCGGGCGTGCGCCGGACGAGGTGGACCCCGGGTACGACGACGGCCACTAGGCTGGGTCGTCGATGAGCGCGTCCCCCGCAGTCCCCCCGGCTGCCCCCCGTGTCCGCGTCGTGTGCGTCGTCTACCACCCCGGTGACGAGCTCCGCCGCTTCGCCCGCACGCTCGCAGCCGCCTCGACGCAGCCCGTCGAGCTGGTCGTCGTCGACAACGGCACCGACCACGCTGTCGCGGAGGCCGTCGTCCTCGAGGCCGGCGGGCGGCTCGTCGTGCCCGGGTCGAACGTCGGCTACGGCGCTGCTGCGAACGCCGGTACGCGGGGCGCGACCGCACCGTGGCTCGTCGTCGCGAACTCCGACCTCGAGTGGACGCCCGGCTCGCTCGACGAGCTGCTCGACGCCGGCGACGACCAGCCGCGCGCGGGCTCGCTCGGGCCGATGCTGCTCAACACCGACGGCACGATGTACCCGTCCGCGCGCGCGCTGCCCTCGCTGCGCCAGGGCGCCGGCCACGCCGTGTTCGCGCGCGTGTGGCCCGAGAACCCGTGGACCCGCGCGTACCACGCGCGCCAGGAGTCGGTCGGGGGCTACCTGCGCGAGGCCGGCTGGTTGTCGGGCGCGTGCCTGGTGCTGCGCCGGGAGGCGTTCGAGCAGGTCGGCGGCTTCGACGAGTCGTACTTCATGTTCTTCGAGGACGTCGACCTCGGCGAGCGGCTCGGCCGCGCCGGGTGGGAGAACCTGTACGTGCCGGACGTGCGGGTCACGCACGTCGGCGGCACGTCGTGGCGGGACAAGCCGGCGCCGATGATCCGGGCGCACCACGCGAGCGCCCGGCAGTACCTGCACCGGCGCTACCGGCACTGGTGGCAGGCGCCGCTGCGGGTCGCGATCGACGCCGGACTCACGCTCCGGGAGCGCGCACAGCTGCGGTCCACCGGGGCGGCCTGAGCCCGTCCGCTCGCGCGGGCGCTCCTCGGCGCCCGGCCCGCGTCAGCCCCGCGTCGCGCGCGGGTCCTCGCGGACCCGCAGCGTCGCGGCCGCGTCGGCCACCGGCACGGGCGTGAGCACCGACACCAGGGGGCCGTCCTCCTGGGCGACCTCGAGGTGCACGGCCCAGACGACGTCGGCGCCGCCGAGCACCTCGAGCTCGAGACCGGCGGCGTCCGCCGCTCCCGGGGCCAGGTCGGCGACCGCCCACGAGCCGGTCGTGCCGGCGTCCACCGTCACGTCGTGCTCCGACAGCACGCGCCCGTCGTCGTCGAGGACGTGCAGCCGCGCACGGCCCGCGCCCGTGGCCGTCGGGTCCTCGCCGTCCGCGACGGCGCCCACCACGAGGGTCGCGGCGACGCCCGCGGGCAGCGCCACGGCGCCGTGCGTGTCGACCGACGTGCCGGTGGACGTGCCCGACGTGCCGGCGGTCGTCGCGGCGGACCAGGCCCGCTCGACGCGCGGCCGGTCGTCGAGCTCGCCGGCCGTCCCGGTGCGGGTCGCCACCGCGGCCGCCACCACCGGCTCGTCGGCATCCACGACCACCGTCCACGCGCCGGCGGGCAGCCCGGCGAGGGGGACGTCGACGACCGTGCCGGCCGCGAGCTCCACCTCGTCCGCGCCGGGCAGGTCGAGCGGGCCGTCACCGCCCAGCAGGGTCACGCGCGCCGTCGTGCCGTCCTCGCCCGGCGCGAGCAGGCGCAGGGCGGGCCCGACCTCCCCGCCCACCTGCGACTCCTCGACCACGATGCCCGGCACCAGCTGGCGCTGCGCCGGCCCGCGGCCCGGGACGACCAGGTCGGTGCCCGCGGGCGTGAAGCCCTCGACCACGGAGTCCTGCACGTGCGCCGCGACCTGCCCGCCGGTGGACGTCACGTGCACGACGACGCCACGCTGCTCGGCGGCGGCACCACCGAGGTCGACCACCTGCGTCGCGCCCGGTGCGACGACGTGCCGGTCGGTGGTCGGCTCGACCGGCCCGTTCGGCCCCCACACCTCGAGGGTGACCTCGGCCGTCGTCAGGCCGGGGTTGGTGAGGACGAGCGTGGCCGTCGAGCCGACGGTCGTCGCACCGCCGACGAGCCAGTCGTCGACGCCCGGCGGCGTGCACGACGCCGCCGCGAGGCCGCGCAGGTCGCCGGCGCTGACGAGCGACGTCGTGGCGGCAGCGAGCACCGGGGCGGTGTCCGCGGGGGCGCCGCGCACGACCAGCGGGTCGACCACCGGGTCGAGCCGCAGCACGCCGCCGCCGGCGGCGAGCCTGCCGGTCGCGTCCCCGCGACCGGGCGGCAGTACCTCGGCGGCCCCGGCGCCGCGGCCCGCGGCGACGACGGCATCGACCGTCGTGGCCGGCGCCACCGGCGTCGGGTCGAAGGCGTCGTCCCCCCGCTCCCGCTCCGCGGGAGGCTGCAGGGTCCCCGCGCACGCGAGCGTCGTCGGGGTGGGCGGCGTGTCGACGTCCGCGGCCGCGACCGGCACGGCGTCGGCGACACCCAGGTGCACGCCCGCCGCGACGGCCCCACCGGCGAGCGCCAGCACGGCCAGCCCGCCGAGCACGCGCGCGGCGCGGCCGCGCCAAGGGCCCGTGGGCGCGGGCGCCGCGTCGGCCGGGGCGCGGTCGACGCGCACGCCGGCGTCGGGCGTGCGGTCGTCGGGCGTGCGGTCGTCGGCCGTCATGTGCGCACCCCTCGTCGCCGGCGCAGCGGGAGCGCCAGCAGCACCGTCACCAACGTCGTCAGGCCGAGCGCCACGAGCCAGGGCGTGCGCTCGGGGGCGTCGTGCCGCACTTCGAGCCGGCCGCCGTCGGCGCCGACCGCGAACGCCTGCCGCCAGCCGACGTCGACCGGCTGGAGGCGGCGGCCGTCGAGGTGGGCGTGCCACCCCTGGTCGGCGCGCTCGGCCAGCACGAGGACGCGGTCCGCGTCGCCCGCGGGCACCTCGACGTCCAGGGAGCGTCGCGCCGACGGCACGGCCTGCGCCCCGACGGCCAGGTCGTCCGGCTCGGTGGTCCCGTCCGCGTCGGGCACGAGCCGCGCCCACGCCGCGACGACGTCGCCCTCGGTGGGTCGCACGCGCCACAGCGTGCCGGCACCGTGGTGCGTGACGCGCTCCAGGCCCGCGGTGGCGTCGAGCGTGCCGACGAGCCGGGCACGCGCCTCCCGGGTGCCGGGGTCGTCCGCGACGGGTGCCGGCACGAGCACGTCGGCGACGCCGAGCGCGGCGAGCGAGGTGGCGACGTCGCCCGCCGCACCGCCGGCGAGCCGGGCGGCGACCGTGGCGACCTCCGCGGACGCGTCGTCCGTCACCGCGCCGGACGGGTCGGTGAGGGGCTCCGCGGCCCGCGCGGTGGTCACGGCGGCCGCGTCGTCGACGAGCTGGTCGCCGTCCGCCCGCAGGAGGCTCCACCCGACGGTGCCGGACGCACCCTCGGCGGGCTCGAGCGTGAGCGCGAGCACGCGCGTGCCGGCGGACGAGCCCGCACCCTGCTGCCCGACGACGGGCACGACGGGGTCGGTCGACGCGCGCAGCGCGACCGCGTCCCCGGCCCGCGCGACCCACGCCCACGACACCGGGGCGAGGAGGGCCACGGCGACCACGACGGCGGTCGTCACGCCGACGACCGGCTGGCGCCAGCCGAAGGAGTGCCGTGCGAGCCGCTCCGGCAGCCGGTCGGCGCCGAGCACCGCGGCCCCGAGCAGGCCGAGCGTGAGGAGGGAGACCGCCGCGCCGGTCCACGCCGGGGCGACGGCGTCGGGGCCGACCGCCGCGGGCAGCAGCGCGAGGGCGGTGGCCGTGGCGGCACCGCACGCGGCGACGGCCCAGCACGCCCGCACGCCGCGCGCGACCGCGGGTCCGCGCCACAGGGCGAGGAGCGCGAGGAGCACCAGGACGGCACCGGTCAGGTAGGGCCACGCGTCGGCGAGCGGCCCCGGCAGCCCGGGCGGCACGAGCGCCGCCGGGTCCGCGGGGACGCCGAGCGCGCGCGCCACGGCGTCCGCGGGCGGCACGGCCGCGACCGGGCCGGGCTCCGCGAGCAGGAGCCGGACCCCGGCGGGGCCGCGGCGCACGGCCTCGAGGACCAGGGGCAGCGCCAGCACGAGCGCCGGCACGGCGGCGAGCAGGACGCGTCCCCGTCCGCGGGGCACGAGCGCCGCCACGAGCAGGACGACCACGAGCGCCGGCACGAGCAGCACGGGCGCACCGGCGACGACGACGGCGAGCGCCAGCGCGGCCCCGGCCGCCGCGGTCAGCGAGCCGGTGGGGTCGGGGGCGCCGACCATCGCGTGCGTCGGCGGCGCGCCGTCGGGCAGGTCGGTGGGCGCCGTGCCGGGCGTCGTCGACGCGACGAGACGGACCGGCGCCGCCACGGCGGGGACGGCGCCCGACGGCGCGGACCGCGGCTGCGGCAGGGCCGGCACGCCGCGGACGGGCGTCGCGACGTCGCTCTCGTCGACGGGCGCGGCGGCGACCGGCTCGACGACGACCGCGTCGGGGGCGGGCTCCGGGACGGGCTCGTCGCGGACGTCGCGGACGACCGGCTCGTCGAGGTCGCGCCGCACGGTCGCGAGCCCGGACAGCACCTGGTCGACGCGCTGCACGCCGACGGCCCGGGCCAGGCCGAGCGCGACCCACGGCAGGGCCGCGTGCGCGAGCACGGCGCCGACGCGGCCGGAGCCGACGGCCAGCAGCAGCGCCGGCGCGAGCGCCCAGACGACCGCCGCCCAGGCGCGCACGCCGACGGACCGGGTCGCGGCGCCGGCGGCGGCCCACGCGCCCAGCCCGGACAGCAGGACGCCGCCGAGCACGACGACGCCCACGGCGGCGGCGAGGCTGCCGTCGAGGACGGCGGCGAGCGGCAGCAGGACGAGCAGCAGCGGGTCCGCGGGCCCGGGCGCGCCGAGCCCGCCGGCGACCCACCCGGACGTGGCGGCCGACCACACGTCGGCGAGGTCCGTCGTCGCGCGTGCGAGCGCCGGGCCGACGAGCTGCGCACCGCCGAGCACGGGCCCCACGAGCCCGCCGAGCGCCACCGCGGTGACGGCGAGCAGCACGGCCGCGACCACGGCGAGGGTGCCGCGCCGGCGCGTGGCGAGGGCGGCGAGCTCGCGCAGCTCCAGCTCGCTGGGCGCCTGCACGACGCGGCGGGCCTCGCGGCGGGCGAGGCGACGGTCGCGCCCCTGGCGCCACACGTCGCGCCACGTCGCCTGCAGCGGGCGCAGCGTGCGACGCGGCAGCACGCGGGACGCCCGCGCCCGCCGGCGCGCGCGCACGACGGCGGCCGGCCGCAGCAGCGCGCCGAGCGCGACACGCACCTCGGCCACCGCGAGGCGGGGCTGCTTGACCGCGAGCTGCCCGAGCGCGCGCAGCGTCCCGGCGGCCAGCGTCATGAGGACCACGAGCGGCAGGAGCGGCAGCGGGGCGCCGGCGAGGCGGCTGTGCAGCAGCGCGCGGCGGCGCGCCGCGAACGAGCGGGTGGGGTCGGCGGCGTCGGGCTCGCCGTCGCCGTCGAGGTCGACCTCGCGCGCGTCGGCGCCCGCCGGTGCCGACGCCCCGGTGCCGGGCCCCCGCACCGGGCGCAGGCCGTGGTAGGCGGCCTGCGCGTGCCGCACCACCGCGGTGGGCACCACGACGACGCGGTGCCCGGCGAGACGGGCGCGGCGCGACAGGTCGAGGCCGTCGCCGAACGGGCCCAGCGCCGCGTCGGTGCCACCGAGGGCGTCCCAGACGTCGCGCCGCACGAGGGCGCCGGCGACGCCGACCCCGAGCACGTCGGTCCGCCCGTCGTGCTGCCCCTGGTCGAGCTCCCCGGCCTCGACGTCGGTCACGCGCCGGCCGGACCGCGTCGTGCGCAGCCCGACCTCGAGCAGCCGCTCGGGCTCCGTCCACGTGCGCTGCTTGCACCCCGCGACGGCGACCGACGGGGCGTGGCCGACCGTCTTCACCAGCTGGGCGAGCGCGGCGGGGGCGGGCGCGCTGTCGTCGTGCAGCAGCCAGAGCCACGCCGTGGGCCGCTCGTCGACCGCCTCGGCGAGCAGCGCGAGGCCGGCGACCACCGCGTCGCCGAAGGAGCGCGCACCGGGGGCGGACACGGTCGCGAGGCGGGGCACGGGCGCCGGCGTGGCGGCGAAGGCGTCGTCGAGGAGGGCACCCAGCTGCGGGTCCGGCGCGCCCGGCGCGCGCTCGGCGACGTCGACCAGGAGCACGCGGAACGGGCGGCGCGTCTGGGCCGCCAGGGCCCGCAGCGTCGTCGCCAGGTAGCCGGTGCGCCCGTGGGTCACCACGACGGCCGTCACGGGCGTCGTCACCGGGACGGCTGCGGTCGTGGGGAGGTCCACGGGGGACAGCGTGTCAGTCATGCTCGCGTCATCATGCCGTCGGGCCCGCTCCCACGGGCGCAGCGGCGCCCGGCGTGGCGGGACCCCGCCGACGTCGGTGCGCTCAGACCACGCGCCGCTTGAGCTTGCGGCGCTCGCGCTCGGACAGGCCGCCCCAGATGCCGAAGCGCTCGTCGTTGGCCAGCGCGTACTCGAGGCACTCGGCGCGCACGTCGCAGGACGTGCACACCTTCTTGGCCTCGCGCGTCGAGCCGCCCTTCTCGGGGAAGAACGCCTCCGGGTCGGTCTGCGCGCACAGCGCGCGCTCCTGCCACCCCATGGGGCCGTCGTCGTCGGGCGTGCCGAACAGGGCCAGCACGTTGCCGGCCGGTGCGGTCACGGGGGTGGCGACGTCGTCGGGCAGGTCCTCGTCGTCGAGCAGGTGCCACATGCGTGCCTCCGCGGGTCTGATGCTCGGTGTCCTCGTCCTGGCTGGCTCCCTCGAAGCCGGCCGTGCGGCGCGGAGGCCGCGACGTTCGCGCTCGATGAATCAGTTCTCAGGAATTACACGCGTGTCGTTCGACCCCGTCAACCGCAGACGTGCTAGATGCCCGAGTTGTCCGGGTGAAAGTTGTGTGCGCGCGGCGTGGCGTCCCACCACGCGGTCGCCCGGGCGTCCGCTGCGTAGCCTGCCACCATGCCTGCCACGACGACCGACTCCCCCGCCGCCGGCCGTCCCGCCGACGTCGCCGCCCTCCTCGCCGGGCTCGTGCGCGAGCCCGGCCGGCCGCGCCTGACCTGGTACGGCCCCGACCACGAGCGGGTCGAGCTGTCGGGCGCCGTCCTCGCCAACTGGGTCGTGAAGACGACGAACCTGCTCGTCGAGGAGCTCGACGCCGGGCCGGGCGTGCGCGTGCTCCTCGACCTCCCGGCGCACTGGCGGGCGCTGACGTGGGCGCCCGCGGTGTGGCGCGCCGGCGCGTGCGTCGTGCGCGCCGACGCCGCCCGGGCGCCCGCGGACGGCGGCCGCGTCGACGTCGTCGTCACCTCCCGCCCGGACGAGCACGGCACCGGCGCGCCCGTCGTCGCCGTGTCGCTCGCGGCGCTCGCCCGGTCCTGGGCGGGCCCTCTCCCCCGGGGGGCGGTCGACGCCGCGGCCGCCGTCATGACGTACCCCGACGCCCTGGGCTGGGTCCCGGCCGTCGACACGGGCGCCCCCGCGGTCGCCGGCGGGCCGGACGTCGCGCACGCCGCGCTGCTCGGTACGGCGCTCGGCACGGCACCGCCCGCCGGTGCGCGCGTGCTGCGCGACGTGCGCGGCCTCGACGGCGTCGACCTCGCGCTCGCCGCGGCGGCGACGTGGGCGGTGGACGGCTCCCTCGTGCTCGTCGACGGCGGCGCGCTCGACGACGCGGCCCTCGAGCGGCTGCGCACCGGGGAGCGCGTCACGCACGACGCGGGCTGACCGCCGGCGTCCACGCGCCGGGCGCAGGCACGCCCGGACCCACGCGGCGCCCGGATGGGCCAGAATGGCGACCCATGCGCGGAATCATCCTGGCCGGCGGCTCCGGCACCCGGCTGCACCCCATCACTCTCGGCGTGAGCAAGCAGCTGGTGCCGGTCTACGACAAGCCGATGATCTACTACCCGCTGTCGACGCTGATCCTCGCCGGCATCCGGGACGTCCTCGTCATCACGACGCCGCACGACGCCGAGCAGTTCCGGCGGCTGCTGGGCGACGGGTCGCAGTTCGGCATCTCGATCACCTACACCGTGCAGGAGCAGCCGAACGGGCTCGCCCAGGCGTTCGTGCTCGGCGCCGACTTCGTCGGGAACGACGCGGCGGCCCTGGTCCTCGGGGACAACATCTTCTACGGGCCGGGCCTCGGCAGCCGCCTGCAGCGCTTCGAGGACATCGACGGCGGGGCCGTGTTCGCCTATCGAGTCGCCGACCCGACGGCCTACGGCGTCGTCGAGTTCGACGACGCCGGTCGCGCCCTGTCCCTCGAGGAGAAGCCCGTCCGTCCGAAGAGCAGCTACGCGGTCCCAGGGCTCTACTTCTACGACAACGACGTCGTCGCGATCGCCCGCGACCTCGAGCCGTCGCCGCGGGGCGAGTACGAGATCACCGACGTCAACCGCGCCTACCTCGAGCAGGGCCGTCTGCAGGTCGAGGTGCTGCCGCGGGGTACCGCGTGGCTCGACACGGGAACGTTCGACTCGCTGCTCGAGGCGTCCGACTACGTCCGCACCATCGAGCACCGTCAGGGGCTCAAGGTCGGCGCACCGGAAGAGGTCGCCTGGCGGCGCGGGTTCCTGTCGGACGACGAGCTGCGCGAACGCGCGGAGAGGCTCGTCAAGTCCGGCTACGGCACCTACTTGCTCGGGCTCCTCGACCAGGAGCGCTGAGCGCGTCGCCCCCGTCCGCCCGTGGTAGCGGGCGGACGGGGACAGCCGGAGCCTCAGAGCGCGACGGTCTGGCCGGCCGCCGCCGACCGGAGCACGGCCTCCGCCACGCGGACGGTGGCCGCGCCCTCTGCGAGCGTCACGACGTCGTGCCGGACCCCCAGAACCGCGTCACGGAACGCCTCGTGCTCAAGCAGCAGCGGCTCCCGCTTGCCGAGCGCGTACCGCACGGTGTCGCCCTCGCTGACACCGCGGAAGCCGGCGAGAGACTCCCACGTGGTCTCGACGGTCGCGTTGGCGTGGTACGTGAGGTCCGCGGTCACGGTGTCGGCGACGAACGAGCCCCGTTCGCCCGACACGACCGTGGTGCGCTCCTTGAAGGGCGAGAGCCAGTTGACGAGGTGGCTGGTCACGACGCCGTGCCGCAGCGTGCCGACGAACGCGACGAGGTCCTCGTGCGTCCGGCCGCTCTTGTGCGCGACGTGAGCCGTCACGCTCGTGTAGGGCGACTGCGTGATCCACGACGTGAGGTCGATGTCGTGCGTCGCGAGGTCCTTCACGACGCCGACGTCGGCGATCCGCGACGGGAACGGTCCCTGCCTGCGGGTGGCCACCTGGTAGACGTCGCCGAGGTCGCCGTTGGCGAGGCGCGCACGCAGGCTCTGCAGGGCGGGGTTGTAGCGCTCGATGTGACCGACCGCGCCGACGAGACCCTCCCGGGCGAAGGTCGTGACGATCCGGTCCGCGGCCTCCGTCGTCGGGGCCAGCGGCTTCTCGATGAGCACGTGGACGCCCGCGTCAGCCAGCGCGAGGGCGATGTCCTCGTGGTAGGCGGTGGGGGCGGCCACCACCGCGTAGTCGACGCCGGCGTCGACGAGCGACTGCACCGAGTCACCGACGCGCAGGCCCGCGGCCACGCCGTGGGGGTCGCCACCCGGGTCCGCCACCGCGGCGAGCGTCACGCCCTCCAGCGAGCGCAGGACGCGCGCGTGGTGGCGGCCCATCATGCCGAGGCCGAGGAGCCCCGCGCGGAGCTCGGCCATCAGGCACCCGCCTTCGCCGTCGCGTTCACCGCGGTCACCACGCGGTCGAGATCTGCCTCCGTCAGCGCGGGGTGCACCGGCAGCGACAGGACCTCGTCGCAGGCCTGACGGGTGGCCGGCAGGTCCAGCGTGAGGGCGAACGACGGCAGCTCGTGGTTCGGGATCGGGTAGTACACGCCCGACCCGATGCCGTGCTCCGACAGGAGCGCCGCGGCGAACCCGTCTCGGTCGTCCTCGATGCGGATCGTGTACTGGTGCCAGACGTGCTCGGCGCCCTGGGCGACCACCGGGACGCCGACGCCCTCGAGACGCTCCGAGAGGTGGTGCGCGTTGCGCTGCCGCGTACGCGTCCAGTCGTCGAGCTTCCCGAGCTGGACGCGGCCGATGGCCGCGTGGATGTCCGTCATGCGGGCGTTGAAGCCCACGACCTCGTTCTCGTAGCGTCGCTCCATGCCCTGGTTGCGCAGCAGCTGGACCGCGCGCACGACCTCAGCGGTGGCGCACGACACCATGCCGCCCTCGCCCGACGTCATGTTCTTCGTCGGGTACAGGCTGAACATCGCGAAGGTGCCGAACGTGCCGACCCTGTGGCCCTGCCACCGGGCGCCGTGCGCCTGCGCGGCGTCCTCGAAGAGCTGCAGGCGGTGCTCCTCGGCGAGCCTCGACAGCGCCGTCATGTCGGCCGGGTGGCCGTACAGGTGCACCGGCATGATCGCGGCCGTGCGGTCCGTGATGACGGACGCCACCGACTCCGGGTCCAGGCAGTAGGTGGCCGGGTCGATGTCGGCGAAGACCGGCGTGGCGCCGGTGAGCGCGACCGAGTTGGCCGTCGCGGCGAAGGTGAACGAGGGGACGATCACCTCGTCGCCCGGGCCGATGCCCGCGGCGAGGAGACCGAGGTGCAGACCGGTCGTGCCGGAGCTCACCGCCACGCACGCGCGTCCCTCGACGAGCTCGTCGGCGAACTCGCGCTCGAAGGCGGCGACCTCCGGGCCCTGGGCGATGACGCCGGTCCGCATGACGCGGTCCACCGCTGCGCGCTCCTCGTCCCCGATGAGGGGCCTGGCGGCCGGGATGACGCTCGTGCTCATGCCTGCTCACTCTCCTCGGGCCGGTCCGCGAGCGCGAGACCGGCTTCCGTCTCCTCGTAGGTCTCTCCTGTCGTCGGGCACCGCCATCGGCCGCGCTCCGCGGGCTCGAGGGGGACGCCCGCCCGGCCGACCCAGCCCACGCGCCGCGCCGGCACCCCGACCATCAGCGCGTGGTCGGGCACGTCGCGCGTCACGACCGCACCCGCGGCGACCGTGGCCCACCGTCCGACGACCACCGGTGCGACGCACACCGCCCGCGCACCGATGGACGCCCCCGTGCGCACGGTGACGCCGGTCGCCTCCCAGTCGCTCGCGCTCTTCAGCGAGCCGTCGGGGTTGACGGCTCGGGGGAAGGTGTCGTTCGTGAACACCACGGACGGCCCGACGAAGACGCCGTCCTCCAGGACGGCCGGCTCGTAGACGAGCGCGTAGTTCTGGATCTTGCACCGGTCCCCCACGCGGGCGCCGCTCCCGATGTAGGCGCCGCGGCCCACCACGCACTGCTCACCGATGAGCGCGCCGTCACGCACCTGGGCGAGGTGCCAGACGGAGCTGCCCTCTCCGATCGAGGCGGTCGGGTCGACGTCGGCCGAGTCGGCGATGCGGACGCTCACGGGTCTCCTGTCTGACGGGCGGGCGCACCGCCGCGTGCGGGGTCGTGACCCGCGGGCGCACCCCTGCGGGCCTCGCGGGTCATGCGCCGAGCAGGTCCACCGTGTCCGCGATCTGCCGGCTCGGGTGGAAGTCGTCCAGCGACGGCTCGATGCGGTGCTGCTCGTACGTCTCGAGGAAGCGTCGCAGACGACCCGCGTCGTAGCGCGTGAGGACCATCTGCGACCCCTCGCCCTCGTGCCTCTCCGTCTTCGCGCGGTGGATGGCGCAGGGGATGCCGAGGTGGTTGCTCTCCTCCTGCAGGCCGCCGCTGTCCGTGACCACGTACTGGGCGCGCGCGAGCACCGGCATGAAGTCGACGTAGCTGAGCTTCTGCTCGATCCTGAAGCGCTCGCCGTCGAAGAGGCCGTCGAGCCCGTACTGCGCGATGCGCTCGCGCTCGGACGCCCCCGCGAAGTACACGATCGGGACGTTGCGCGACGCGTCGCGCAGGAGCTCGAGCGCCGTGCGGTACAGGTCCTCCTTGCTCACCAGCTCGAAGCGGTGAAGGGTGGCGACGGCGTACCGCTCCGGGAGGACCAGCGTCGAGGATGACGGCCGCGACAGCGCGAACCGCACCGCGTCGACGATGGTGTTCGCGCCGGTGACGACGACCGCACCGCGCCGGTGGCGGAGGTTGTGCGCCTCGTTGGCGCTCGGGGCGAAGTGGACGTCCACGAGATGCGCGGCAACCCGCCGGTTGACCTCCTCCGGGAACGGGTGGAGCAGGCTCCCGCTGCGCATGCCGGCCTCGACGTGCCCGACGCGCGCGCCGAGGAGCCTGCCCACCAGCGCCCCGAGGGGAGCCGTGAAGGTGTCGCCGTGGACGAGGACCCAGGGCTGCCGGCCGTCGCGGCGCAGCCGCGCGCGGAGCCGGCCGCGCTGCGACAGCACCGTGCGCGCGAGCCGCAGGGCCCACCTGGGCGCGTCGACCGGTCGCGCGAGGTTGCGAGCGCCGCGCTCGGGCACCAGCCACACCGCCGGACGCGGTAGGTCGAGATCACCCAGTGCCGCCGGGAGCTCCTCGACGTGCTGCCCCGTGTACCAGATCTCCACGTCGCGTCCCCGGTCGGAGAGCTCGTGGTAGACCGGGGCGATCTTGATCAGCTCCGCCGTGGTGCCAACGATGAACGCAATCACTCACTGACCTCCTTGGTCGCGGGCAAGCATACGGGCCGACGGGACGCCGTCCGCCGACCCGGCGGCCACGACCACACTACGATCGCCGCGTGCTGCCTACCCCGAGCAACCGTGCCGTCCCCGAGCTCGATCGACTGAGCGTGGTCGTCCCCGTCTACAACGAGGAGCGCTGGATCGGTGCAGCGCTCGACGCGCTGGTCGAGTCGGCCGGGCGTGCAGGCATCGACCTTGATGTGGTGGTCGTGGACGACGGCAGCAGCGACGGCACGCCGCAGGTGCTGGCCGAGCGGGACGGCCGGGAGGGCGTGCGGGTGCTGACGCAGGCGAACGCCGGTCGCGTCGCCGCCCGCCGCGCCGGGGTCGTCGCCGCCCGGCACCCGTGGGTGCTGCTGCTTGACAGCCGGGTCATCACCTCCCCCGAGGCGCTCTCGTGGGTCCGCGACCAGGTCGCCGAGCATCCCGATCGGACGGTGTGGTGCGGGCACGTGGACGTGGACGCGACAGGGAACCCGTACGCGGCCTACTGGTCGGCGCTCGTCAAGCTGGGCTGGCACCGGTACACGCGCCGGCCGCGTCTCGTGTCGTTCGGCGCCCAGGACTTCGACGCCTACCCCAAGGGCACGGGCTGCCTGCTGCTGCCGACCGACCGCCTGCGGTCCGCCCTGACGGGCTTCACCTCGCTGTACGAGGACGCGAGCCTCGCCAGCGACGACACGCGGATGCTGCGCGAGCTCGCGGCGGAGCACCGGATCTGGCTCTCGCCGCGGTTCGCCTTCACCTACCACGGCAAGAGCGGCTACCGCGGGTTCGTGCGGCAGGCCTTCTTCCGCGGCACGACGTTCGTCGACGGCTACCTGGGGCAGTCGCGGCTGATCGGCCCGGCGATCGTCGTCGCCGCGGTCGTGGGCATCGCCACCGTGGCCACGGCTGCGTGGCGGCCGCGTGTGGCCGGCACGGCCGTCGCCGCGGGGCTCGTCGCGGTCCCCGCGGCCGTGCGCGCGGCCGGCGGCTCGGCCGGTGAGGTGCGGGCTGCCGCCACGCTGACACCCGTGTTCGTCCCGACGTTCGGGGCCGGAGTCCTGCGCGGTCTGGCGCTCGCGCTGGTGACCCGCCTGCGCCGACGCGCCGACGTGCCGTGACCCGGCCGCGCGCCGTCGCACGCCAGCTCGCCACCGTCGGAACCGCCGTCGCCGTCGCGAGCGTGCTCGGCTACGTGCTGCAGGTGGCGGTGGGCCGCTCGCTCTCCCCCGCGGACTACGGCGTCTTCGTGGCGTTCTGGGGCGCCACGTTCGGGCTCGCCAGCTCGCTGTCGACCGTCGAGCAGGAGGTCGCTCGCCGCACGGCCGACCGCGACCCCACGAGCGTGCCGTCGACGGCAACGTTGACCGTCACGGCCGCCGTCCTCGCGCTACTGCTCGGCGCGCTCACCCTCATCCCGGCGGTCGGCGACCGCATCTACGGTGCGCCGTCCCCGGCGCTTGCCGTCGTCGTGCTCGTGTCGGCGGCAGGGTTCGCCGTGCAGTTCGCCACGCGTGGACGGTTGATCGGGCAGGACCGCACCCGACCGTTCGGGGTGCTCGTCGTCGTCGAGGCGGCTGCCCGCCTCGTCGCCCTCGTCGTCGCGTTCGTCCTGGTGACCGAGCTGACGCCGGAGGTCGCGGCCGTGTGCGTCGGCTTCGGCGCGTTCGCGTGGCTGGCCCTGTGGGCGCCGGCGCGGGAGGTGCTGCGCGGCGCCCGCCGGGAGCACGTGCCCGCCGCCGTGCGCCGTGCCGGCACGCTGATGGTGGCCGCGGCGCTCACGGCCGTGCTGATCACGGGGTACCCGACGCTCGTCACCGCACTGACCGGCGAGGCGCCCGGAGCGGCCGGTGGTGCGGTCTTCGCCGCGCTCACGGTGTCGCGCGTGCCCCTGCTCGTGGTCTCCCCCGTCCAGGCCGTCACGGTGCCGGCGGTGGTGCGCTGGCGCGCCACGGCGGCGGACGGCGGTGCGGCGATGCTCCGCGCCATCGTGCGACGCGGCGGCGCGGCGCTGCTGGTGCTCGCCGCCCTCGCGGGAGCCGTCGCCTGGTTCGTCGGCCCGTGGGCCGTCCGCCTGCTCTATGGGCCCGCGTACGACGTGCCGGCCCTCGCCGTGGCGCTGCTCGTCGGGTCCGCCTGCCTGCTCGCGGGCGCGCTCCTGGTGTCCGCCGCGCTGGTCGCGGTCGAGGCGCGGGGGGCGATGACGGCGATGTGGGGAGCGGCCCTCGCCGGCACGGCCGTGTGGCTCCTTGCGTCGCCGTACGAGCTCGTGCTGACGACCGCGATCGGGGCGCTGGTCGGCCCCGTGCTCGCGCTCGGAGTCGGCACGACCGCGCTCGTGCTCCGCACCGGTCGTCTCGGCGCGGACGCCTGACCGACGGACGGCCCTGGGGCGGTGATGCCGCCGAGCGGCATCCGGATGGTCGGCGACGTCAGGGGTTCCGGAGGTCGGAGCCGGACGAGCGCGGGTCCGACGACGCCGTCGGGCGCCGCTCTGCTCGGCCGTCGCCGACGGACTCGAGGTCGGCGACGACCACCGTACGAGATGCGTGCCCCGGCTCGGCAGCGGTCACGGCGGGGCCCCGCCGCGCCGAACGGCGCAGCGCCACGACGTCCACCGCCGCAGCCGGACGCGCGAGGTCCGCAGTGATCAGGCCGAGTGCCAGGACGAAGGCGACGGTGCCCACCGCCCACGTCCCCTGCGGGCCGATCGGCAGGCCCCACCACCACTCGAGGTCCGCGTCGAGGTCCAGCGTCGCGACGTCGGTCCCGGTCACGTACCGGCGCAGGTTGTAGTGCAGCGCCACCGCGTTGGTGAGACCCAGACCCAGGACGACGGACCACCGCTGCGCGGGCGACAGCCGCACCGCCGCCCCACGCACGCGGGCAGCGGCAGCGGTCACGAGGAGGACGAGGAGCGGGAGGATGTAGCGCGGCTGCACGCCGGCCCCGACAGGCACGTCGGAGACGTACTGGATGTAGGTCGGCACCACGAGGACGGCGCCCGCGACCGCGCCGACGGCTAAGCCCCAGCGGGTGCCGCGACCGCCGAGCGCCACCAGCAGGGCGCCCGCGAACACTGCCCAGCCGACCACGTGCACCATCGGCGGCATGCCCGTGTCCAGCCACCCGAGCCCCCATGTCCCGAAGTTGCCCTGCCACAGGCTCGGCACGGAGACCAGCAGGTCGACGAAGCCCTTCCAGGTGAACGGGGTCTCGCGCGCGCCCTCGACCGCGGATGACTGGCCGGCGGTCAGGAAGGAGGTCGCGGCGCCGACCGCCAGGACTCCGGCGAACGCCAGGCGCAGGAGGTCCGCCCGGCGGAACCTGCCCGCCATGAGGACGGCCGCCGCGATCGCGAGCACCAGGTACAGCGCCGCGTCCGACCGCGCGCCGCTCCCCATCAGCACCGACAGCCCGGCCAGCGCGCCGAGGGCCACGGTGCGCCCGCGACCCTCGGCACGCAGGAACGCGGCCAGCGAGACGAACGCGAACGGCACGCTCATGATCGCCCAGCTGCTCGGGTTGACCGACGGCAGGAGGAAGAGCCCGAAGGGCACCGACGTGACGGTGAAGGCGAGCACCACCGCACGGCGCAGGCCGGCCGGCGCGAGCACGGCGGTGGCCGCGCCGAGCGCGACGAACAGCAGGGCGTTGACCAGTCGCATCACCACCACGGAGACGGACGGGTCCGTCCCGACGAAGAGGTGCATGAGGAAGTAGAAGACGGGCGGGTAGTCACCCTCGAAGTTGCCGCGCGTGGTCTCGACCAGCGTGGGGTCCGCGTCGGCGAACGCGCCGACCTGGCACTGGGCGGACACGTCCGACTTGAAGGCGAAGCAGGCCGCCTCGCGGATCGAGCGCGGTACCTCGCGCGAGCCGGCGGTGTCACCGTCCTCGCAGGTGCCGTCGTCCTCACCGCCTCCGCACCAGATGCTGACCAGGTGGTAGTCCTCGTCCGGCGTCGCTCCGACCGGCGAGGCGAGCGCCCACACCCCGAGCGCCACGAGCAGGGAGACCACTCCCAGGAGTGCGGACAAGAGGCGCCGTCGATCACTGCTCGGGAGGGACACGGCGCTGTGTATATCACAGCACCTTCCGCTTCCCGGCAGGCGACGCCGGCGCCCCCGGGGGGCCGCGAGAGGACTGCGCCCTGCCGTCCCGGCATCGGACGAGGACACGCCGGGCCCGAGGCACACCGCCGAGGCGCAGGGGCGGCATCATGCCCATCAACACCGTCGGAGGGGGCAGTCCACCATGCACGTCACTCGTACCGCAGCAGCCGGCGCCACCGTCGCCGCGCTGCTGCTCACGCTGGCGCCAGGCGCGGTGGCGGCACCGACGAGGACACCGGCCGCGCCGCTGGACGCGCCCGAGGTGTCCGTCAGCGAGCTGGACCTGACGGGCGTCGCGCGCTCGGAGCTGGCGGCGCTGCCGGCCGATCCGCCGCTGCCCGAGGACAGCACACCGATCGACGAGCCGACGGCCGGCACCGTCCCCTCGGCGTGGCGCGCCGGCGGTGCCGCCGCCGTCCGTGGTGCGTCGGTCGCGACGCCGGATCCGGAGGCCAGCCCCACACCGGTGGCCACGCCCGTGCCGACGGCGGGTTCCTCCCCGACGTCCGTGCCCGAGCCGACGACGGTCCCGGCGCCGACGGACACACCGGCGCCGTCCACCGGCGCCACGCCGACGAGCCCCGCCGACGAGCCGATGCCCACACCCGACGTCCTCACCGGCCCCCTGCCGACCGAGCCGTTCACCGTGCTCGGCCTGTCCTGGGACAACGGCGCCACGGGCGTGGTCGTGCGGTACCGCGTGCGGACGGGCGAGACGTGGAGCCCGTGGGAGGCGGTCGGTGCGTCCGACGTCGCACCGGACGACGGCTCCGCCGACGCCGACGCCGGCGCGTCGAGCCGCGTCGCGTCCGATGCGGTCGTCGCACTCGGCGCGGACGGCCTGCAGGTCTGGGCCGAGGCGGAGGACGGCCAGGTCACGGGGTTGAAGGCGGTCCTGATCGACCCCGGCCACACCCCCGCCGACGAGCGCGTCGACACGCCCCCGTCCTCGGCGCGGGGTACCGCTGGTGACCTGGGTGACGCGGTGTTCCGCACAACGGCGCTGACGACGGCGCAGCCGGCGACCGTGGTCGCGGCGTCGTACCCCGTCCCGGCGATCGTGCGCCGCTCCGGCTGGGGTGCCGACGAGTCGCTGGCCACCTGCAAGCCGGACGTGTCGCCGTCCAACGTCGCGGCCGTCGTCCACCACACGGCGTCGACGAACTCCTACTCCGCCGCCGACGTGCCCGGACTCCTGCGCGGGATCTTCGCGTATCACACGCGGCCTGAGTCGGCGGGCGGCCGTGGCTGGTGCGACATCGGCTACAACTTCCTCGTGGACCGCTTCGGGCGGATCTTCGAGGGCCGCGCCGGCAGCATGGACCAGACCGTGGTCGGCGTCCACACGGGCGGCTTCAACAGCCGGACGGTCGGCGTCTCGGCGATCGGCGAGTTCGGGGCGAGCGGCGCGCCGGTCGAGATGCTCGAGGCGATCTCCCGCACGATCGCCTGGAAGTTCGCCCAGCTGCGCACCTCCGGCTCGGGCACCGTCGCCCTCGTCTCGGGCGGTGGCGCCACGTTCTACCCCGCCGGGACGACCGTCGTCCTGCCGACGATCTTCGGGCACCGCGACGCCCAGCAGACCTCGTGCCCGGGCCAGAACCTCTACAACGCGCTGCCGGCGATCCGCGCACGCGTGTCACAGCTCGTGGACGCGGGAGTGGCGGCGTCCCCCTTCGGCAACTGGGAGCGCACCACCGTCTCGCCGGAGGCCGTCGAGGTGGCCGGCTGGGTCCACGACCCCGACACGCGCGGCCCGGTCCGGCTCGTCGTGGACGTCGACGGACGGCGTACGGAGGTCGTGGCCGACCGTGCGCGCCCGGACGTCGCGGCCGCGCACCCCACCGCTGGGCCGGCACACGGGTTCACGGTGCGGGTACCCCTCGCGCGAGGGCGCAACGTCGTGTGCCTGTGGGCGGTCAACGTCGCGGGGGGGTACGACACCACGCTGGGGTGCCGTGACCTCACCGGCACCAACGCGCCGCCCGTGGGCTCGATCGACGAGCTGAGCGCGACGTCGGACACCCTGACGGTGCGCGGGTGGGCGCTCGACCCGGACACGCGGGACCCGATCGACGTGCACATCTACGTCAACGGGGTCGGACGCGTGGTGCGCGCCGACCTGAGCCGCCCCGACGTCGACGTGGCCTACGGACGCGGTGATCGCCATGGGTTCTCGCTCCAGCTGCCCGTTGCGGGCGGCACGCACCAGGTCTGCGTGTACGCGATCAACACGCCCGCGGGCGCGAACACGACGCTGGCGTGCACGACGGTGGTGGCGCAGAACCCGCCTCCGCTGGGACGCGTGGACGAGGTGACCACGACATCGGGCTCCGTGACGGTCCGCGGGTGGGCGTTCGATCCCGACACGACCGAGCCCATCGACGTGCACGTGTACCTGGACGGGGTGGGCCGCTCCGTCCGAGCGGACGCTCGCCGGGGTGACATCGCGGCGGCGTTCGGCCGCGGCGACCGCCACGGGTTCGAGGTGACCCTCCCGGCAGCCCCGGGTCAGCATCAGCTGTGCGTCTACGGGATCAACACCCCTGCCGGCCCGAACACCACGCTCGGGTGCCGCACGGTGTCCGTCGTGGACGCAGCACCGCTGGGCAACCTGGAGGCCGTCGTCGGCGGCGCCGGGCGGGTGTCCGTCTCGGGATGGGCGTTCGACCCCGACACGACGCAGTCGATCGACGTCCACGTGTACGTCGACGGGGTCGGCCGAGCGGTGCGGGCCGACCTGCCGCGCACGGACGTGGGCGCAGCGTACCGGCGCGGCGATCGACACGGCTTCTCGACGTCGGTGCCAGCCGCGCGCGGCTCGCACCGGGTTTGCGTCTACGCCATCGGCGTGCCCGCCGGCAACAACCCGGCCCTCGGCTGCGCCACCGTCACGGCCTCCTGACGCGGTCCGGGTGCCTCCCGCACGGGGGGCACCCGGACGAAGCGCACGGACGGGGCACGGGCGACGGTCGCGGCTCAGCCCACGATGTCGGGCGCCGCGAGACGCCACCGCTGGCGCCAGTCGCCGATCGGGTCCACGCCGACGGAGCGCAGGGTGTCGTGGGACAGCACGGACCACGCGGGACGCGGCGCGGGACGGACGAACGCCTCGGACGTCGTGGGGCGCACCGCGTCCACCGGCACGTCGACGACGCGCGCGACCTCCTGCGCCAGCTCGAACCAGGACGCCCGGCCCGAGGACGTGCCGTGGTACGTGCCGCTCGGGGCGTCGGCCACGACGAGCCGGTGCACGAGCTCGGCGAGGTCCCGGGTCCACGTCGGCTGCCCGACCTGGTCGGCGACGACGTCCACGCCACCGCGCTCTCGCAGCAGTCGCGCGATGGTGCGGGGGAAGCTCGGCCCGTGCTCGCCGTACAGCCAGGCGGTGCGGACGACGAGGTGGTCCGGGGTGGCGGCACGCACGGCCCACTCCCCCGCTGCCTTCGTCCGGCCGTAGGCGGACCGCGGGGCGAGGACGCCGTCAGCAGCGTAGGGCTTCGTCGCGGCACCGTCGAAGACGTAGTCCGTCGACACCTGCACCATGCGGGCACCACGGGCAGCGGCGGCGCGGGCCAGGACCTGCGGGCCCACGGCGTTGACCGCAAACGCCGACGACTCCTGGGCCTCGGCGTCGTCGACGGCCGTCCACGCCGCGCAGTTGACGACCACCTGGAGGTCCCCGACGGCTGCGAGCGCGGTGTCGACCGACGACGGGTCGGTGACGTCGACGACGCCGCGATCGGCCGCGACGACGTCCTCACCGACGGAGCGGAGCACGTCCACCAGGTCCCGCCCGAGCATTCCGCCCGCTCCCACGACCCACCACCGCATACGCCGGACCCACCGTCTCTCGTCGTTCGTGCCGGACGGCTGCCCACCCTAGTGGCCCATACTGGGGCCGTCCGCAGCGAACGAGGAGAGGACGACGTCGTGGAGTACCGCGAGCTCGAGGTGCCGGGAGCCTGGGAGATCACGCCGAGGCAGTTCCGCGACCCACGGGGGACCTTCCTCGAGTGGTTCACGGAGCCCGCGTTCGCCGGCGCGGTCGGCCACGGGCTGCAGCTCTCGCAGGCCAACATGTCGGTCTCGGCCGCCGGGGTGCTGCGCGGCGTCCACTTCGCCGACGTGCCGCCCGGGCAGGCGAAGTACGTCACGTGCGTGCGCGGGGCGGTCCTCGACGTCGTCGTGGACATCCGCGTCGGGTCGCCCACGTTCGGCGCGTGGGACAGCGTCCTGCTCGACGACGTCGACCGGCGCGCGATCTACCTGGCGGAGGGGCTCGGCCACGCGTTCCTGTCACTCGAGGACGGGTCGACGGTGACCTACCTGTGCTCGACGGGGTACTCCCCGGGTCGCGAGCACGGCATCCACCCGCTCGACCCCGAGCTCGGCATCGACTGGCCGACCCAGGACCGTGCGGGGCGTGCGCTCGAGGTCCTCCTGTCGGACAAGGACGCCGCCGCGCCAACGCTCGCCGAGGCACGCAGGCAGGGCCTGCTGCCCGACCACGCGGCCGTGGTCGCCTACGTCGAGGAGTTGCGCGCCGGGCGCTGACGCCGCCGCGCACGGGAGGCGTTGGCCGCCCCGGCGGCGGAC
>NZ_JBHUZW010000020.1:0-47238 GCF_042667215.1 Cellulomonas sp. NPDC057328
GGGCAGGCGACCTCGCCACCGGACCGGCGACCTCGGCGGAGAGGCCCCGGCTCCGGGTGCAGCGGGTGGGCGTGCCCGTCAGCCGATGAGGAGCCCGAGCGCGGCGAGGAAGACGAGCCCGCCGAGCGCGCCGATCACCACCCAGCGCCGCGGCACGGGCGTACGGCGCCCGTAGGACCGGGCAGCGAGGCCGAACAGCACCCCGGGGACACCCCAGATCAGCCACGTCATGCCGAAGTTGAACCAGCCCGTGGCAGACATGTCGCTGATGCCCTTCGGGACGGGGTCCATCACGCCGGCGAGGATCGCGCCCTTCACCACCGTCTCGGCGAGCGGGTACGCGAGCTGCACCGCGGCGATGCCCCACAGGCCGCCGAGGAGCACCCAGCCGGGCACCCGCCGGCCCCACGCCTGGACCGACGCGAGCGCCGCGGCCACGGTGACGAGCCGCAGGCCGATGGCCAGCGCGACGACGCCGCGGTCGTCCCCGGGGCCACCGAGCAGGAGGTCGCGCACCAGCATCGTGCCCGCGACGGCGCAGAAGACGCCCACCCAGGCCGCCGCCGCGAGGGCAGGCCAGCGCGGCGCGGGGCCCCTGTCGGCGGCCGGGCGGGCGGGGCCGTGCGAGGTGGGGCGGCGTGCGGGGCCGGCGGTCTCCATGTGTCCGAGCCTGCTCCCCGGCACGGGCACGGCACATCGGGCGCTCCCCGGACACGCCCCCGGGTACGCCTGCGGGCGAGCGGGGGTAAGGGTCGGGGTGCGGCTCGGGGTCGCGTCAGCGGATGCGGCCGGCGACCGCCTCCGGGAGGGCCTCGACGAGGGCGCGCGTGTCGGGGTGCTGCGGGTCGCGCAGCAGCGCGCGCAGCGGGCCCGACTCGACGAGCCGGCCCTCCGCGAGCACGTGCACGGTGTCGGTGAGGCGCTCGAGCAGGCGCACGTCGTGGGACGCGACGAGCAGGCCGATGCCGTCGGCGCGGACGAGCGCGCGGACGTCGGCCGCCACCTCCTCGCGCATGGCCTGGTCGACGGCCGTCAGGGGCTCGTCGAGCAGCAGGAGGTCCGGCCTGGCGGCCAGCGCGCGGGCGATCGCCACGCGCTGACGCTCGCCGCCGGACAGGGACTGCACCGTGCGCGTCACGAACCGGATGGGGAGGCCGACCACGCCGAGGGCGGCCTCGACGTCGTGGTTGGTGGACCGGCCGGCCTTGCGGGCCTCGGTGAACGCGTCCGTGAGGGTCTTCTCGACCGTGCGCTGCGGGTCGATGCCCGCGAGGCCGTTCTGGTGCACCGTGCGCAGGCGCGCCCTGACGACCTTCTTCTGCCGCAGCGGCGGCTTGCCGACGTTCACCCCGTCGAGCGTCACCTGGCCCTGCGCCGGGCGCATGTGGCCGCCGAGGATCTCGACCAGCGTCGACTTGCCGACGCCCGAGCGGCCGAGCAGGCCGACCGCGTCCCCGGGGCGCAGCGTCAGGTCCACGCCGTCGAGGACGGCCGGACCGCCGTACCCGGCGCGGACGCCGGTGGCCTGGAGGACTGCGGGGGTGCTGCTCATCTGCTGCTGCTCTCGTCGTTCGTCCGGCCGCGCGGGCCGCTCCCTGCCCCTCAACGTACGACCACCCGCCGAGGATCCCGACATCGGCCGCTCCGGGTCGCGCGCCGAACCGGCGGTCGTACAGCGCTCCGGACGCGCGGTGCTGCCGAACGGCCGGATCGACGTCCTGACGTCCGACCGGGTGGGCGTCGTCGTGCCGTGACGCGCCTGGGGGACCCGGGTGAGTCCGCCCCCGGCCGGGCACGAGGCAGGCCGGCCGAGGGCGGAGCTGGGGGGACGGACGGTCCGGTCAGGGGGGCGTGATGTTCGTCCGCGTGAGCGCGACGCCGCCGTTGAGGGACACGAGCCGCCCGGCCACGGTCACGCGCGTCGCGGTGACGTCGCCGTTCGCGAGGACGAGCCCGCGCACCACCGCGCCGTCGTTGAGCGTGGCCGTCGACGTGCTGACGAACAGCACCCGGTCGGCGGAGGCGCCGTTCGCGAGGACGACCGACGACCCCGCGGCGAACGTCAGCGACGTGCCGGTGAACACGAAGAGGGCGCTCGCGTCGCCCCGCGCGTCGAGCGTCAGCGTGCCGCCGACCTGCACGGCGCCGGCGCGGTGCAGCACGCCCGGGCGCAGCGTGCCGGTGAGCGTCGCGACCGCCGTCGCGGTGGCCGGGCGGGCGCGTGCGGCGTCGTACAGCGTGACCGCGTCGGTGCGCGCGGCGGCGGACACCGCGGTGTTCCGCTCGGTGCTGCCGGTGATGTCCCAGCTCCAGAAGCCGGACACCGTGGTGCCCGGCGAGACACCGACGTTGCCGTTCACGGAGCTGCCGATGCCGAGGAAGGCCTGGTTCGTCACGCGCGTCGCCGCGAGGACCGCGAACGACCCGACCCGACCGAGCGCGAGCGTCGGCCACGTGCCGACCCGGAACGTGTTGGCGGCCATGGACGTGCGCGCCGAGAACCCGGCCCACACGGGCTCGCGCGAGACGAGCGCGGAGCCGCCGGCCGTCGCGGCGAACGCGGCGGCCAGGAACGTGCGGCGGGTCAGCGCCGGTGCGCCGGACGCGGCGGACCCGGCGGACGGCGTGCCCGGACGGGACCCGTCGCGCGACGGCCACGTCCACGCCACGAGGCCGACGGCGGCCGCCGTGAGGGCGGCCCAGCCGACGAGGAGGTCGGTGCGGCCGTCCCGCTGCCAGATGCTCGGCAGCCCGACCCACCGCACGAGCAGGCGCGCCTGCCCCGTGATGTCGTCGCGCGTCAGCGGGCTGCTGTCGACGTCGGCGTTCGCGTCGCCCGCGGTCACCCACTGGCCCCGCTCCTCGCCCTCGCCGACGACGCGGTGCATGACCGTGCGCTCGCCCCCGCCGGGGGCGGACGTGCGGAACTCGACGACCCCGCCGAGCGGGACGGGCGAGTCGGCGGGCAGCGGCGTCGACAGGACGACGTCGCCCGGCCGCACGCGTGGCTCCATGGACCCGGTCTGCACGACCGAGCCGTGCCACCCGAGCGCGAGCGGCAGCACCGCGATCGCCGTCATCGCGAGCGTGAAGACGAGGTAGCACTCGGCCGCCGTGCCGAGGAGGAAGGCGGGCCAGCCCTCGCGGCGGAGCCACCCGCGGCGCGCCTCAGGCGAGGTCGCGCGCACGGGTGGCTCCGAGGGGGGCGGGTGCCGGCTGCGGGGTCGTGCTCAGGACGTCCCCGCCGCGCGTCACGGGGCCGGGGTCGCCGGGTCGGCGCTCTGCAGCTCCCACACGAGGTCGATCGACACCTGGTTGCCCTGGAGCGCGTCGATCTGCTGCTGCGTCAGGCCCGTGGTGTCGAAGACCCAGGACCCGCGGTACGTCGTGGACTCGCCGGGCGTACCCGTCGTCGTCCACGCCTGGCCGCCGTTCGCGAAGCTGTTGTACGCCGTCGAGAGCAGCGAGAGCGGCTGCGCCGGGAGCGACGGCTGCGCCGGCGTGAAGCCCGCGCAGCTCTCGAAGCTGCCGCCGGTGCCGCGCTCGACGCGCAGGAGGACGTGGTCGGCCAGCGTCGCCGACGAGGTCGAGAGGTTCTGCACGTACGAGCGGACCTCGCCCGGGACGGTCGAGCTCGACGTCACGACGATGCAGCGCTCGCCGGTCTGCCCCGGCACCAGGTTGGTGACGCTGAAGCCGGCGCGGCCGGCGTCGTCGTCGGTCAGGGCGACCTGGCCGGTGCTCCACGAGTTGCCCGCGTTGCGCGTGGTGGCGGTGAACGCGGCGGTCGAGCTCTGCCAGACCATCGCGCCGGCGGCGAGGACGGCGACGGGCGCGGCGGCGAGGGCGACGGCGCGGCGCACGCCGCGGGACGGTGTTGCCATGGTGGTGGTGTTCTCCCCCTGCTGGGGCCGCGCCGATCGGCGGCCTCGTGGGTAGAACGATATGTAGCGCATGCGCAACACTGCAACGTATCAGTAACGGATAAACCGGACGTCCGTGGGTGAAGAATCCGACAGGTCCGGCAGTTGCGCGAAGCGCGGGGGCGCGATCAGGCGAGCACCGCACTGACGATCAGCAGCACCGGTACGCAGAGCAGCGTCGTGATCAGCCCGGCGTCGCGGGCGAGCGCCTCGCCATGGCGGTACTGCATCGCGTACACGAGCACGTTCTGCGCCGTCGGCAGCGCCGCCATCGCGGTGACCGCGAGGAGGGCGTGCGCGGGCAGCCCCAGCGCGCTGCCCAGCCCCCACGCGAGCACGGGGTGCACGACGCTGCGCAGGGCGACCGCCACGACGAGGTCGCGGCGCGGCGCCGACGCGCCGGGTGCGCGCGGGACCGCGAGCTGCATGCCGAACGCCAGGAGCGCGAGCGGTGCGGCGGCCGCGCCGACCAGGCGGAACGGCTCGAACACCACCTCCGGCAGGTCCCACGGGAGGGCCGCGAGCAGCACCCCGGTCAGCGTGCCGAGGATGATGGGGTTGGTCAGCGTCCGCCGCACCACGGCCTGCGCGCGCAGCGCCCACGGGACGACCGCCGCGACGTCGTCCGGTGCCCCCGGTGGCGCCGCCGCCGCGGCGCCGTCCAGCACCGTGAACGCGACGGGCGCGAGCACGAGCAGCTGGAACAGCAGCGTCGGCACCACGGCCACCGGGTCGCCCAGCAGGTACACCGACAGCGGTAGGCCGACGTTGCCGGCGTTCACGTAGGACGACGCGAGCGTGGCGACCGTGACGTCGGCCGCCGCGCGCCGCAGGGCGAGCCGCAGCACCAGCGCCGCCACCAGCGCGACCAGCGCGGTGGACCCCCATGTCGCCGCGGCGGTGCGGGAGAGCAGCAGCCGCAGGTCGGCGTGCGCGAGCGTGCCGAGCAGCAGGGCCGGCGTCGCGACCGTGAAGACGACGCGGGCGAGCACGGGCGCGGCGCGCTCGCCGAGCACCTGCCAGCGGCCGAGCGCCCAGCCGAGCGCGACGACGGCGCCCATGGTGCCGAGGGCGGTGAGGACGGCACCCATCAGCGCGCGCCACCGGCTCGTCGTCCCACGGCCCCGATCCTCGCACGCCGCGCGACCGACACGGAAAGCGCTTGCCTCGACGTGCCGCGGCGTGGCACGATCGCACGTGCCGCCGACGACGGCGGTCCGGCCGTGCGCGCCCCGGGCCCGACACCTCGAGCCCGGCACCGCGCACCCGGCCGCGTGCTCGCACGAGGGAAGGCAACGATGCCCGCAGTCGCACTGGTCACCGGAGGCAACCGCGGGATCGGCCTCGGCATCAGCCGCCGCCTCGTCGCCGACGGGTTCGCGGTCTCGATCCTCGCGACGCGCGAGGAGCCGACCGACGTCCTGGAGGAGCTGCGCGCGGCCGCGGGGGACCCGTCGCTCGTGCGGTACGTGCGCGGGTCGGTCGCCGACCTCGACGACCACCGCCGCTACGTCGCGGACGCCGTCGACGCGTGGGGACGCCTGGACCTGCTCGTCAACAACGCCGGCGTGGCGCCGAGCGTGCGCGCCGACCTGCTCGAGGCGACGCCCGAGTCGTTCGACCGGGTCCTCGGCATCAACCTGCGCGGCCCGTACTTCCTCACGCAGGAGTTCGCCCGCCGCGTCATCGAGCTGCGCGGGCCGCTCGAGGCGCTGCCGGAGCCGCCCGCCGGTCCCGTCGCGACGGTCGTCAACGTCTCGTCGATCTCCGCCACCACGGTCTCGACCAACCGCGGCGACTACTGCATCTCGAAGGCGGGCGTCGGCATGGCGACCCAGCTGTGGGCGGCCCGGCTCGGGCCCGAGGGCGTCGTCGTCTACGAGGTCCGCCCGGGCGTCATCGCGACCGACATGACGGCCGGCGTCACCGGCAGGTACGACGCGCTGATCGCCGAGGGCCTCGCGCCCGTCAACCGCTGGGGCCGGCCCGCCGACGTCGCCGGCGCCGTCGCGATCCTGGCGTCCGGCCAGACCCCCTACTCCACCGGCGAGGTCTTCCACGTCGACGGCGGCATGCACATCCCGGTGCTGTGAGGACGGAGCGAGAGATGACCGAGCAGCCCCTGCAGCAGCGCGACCACGAGCAGCGCCGGCACGAGCCGGAGACCCTGCGGATCGGCGGCCACGACGTCCCGGTCGTCACGGCCACCACCGTCGTCGTCGGCACCGGCTCCGCCGGCTACTGCGCCGCTGCGCGGCTCGTGCAGTTCGGCCACGACGACGTCGTGATGGTCGCGGACAAGATCGGCGCGGGCGCGTCCCGCAACGCCGGGTCGGACAAGCAGACGTACTACAAGCTCACGCTGTCGGGCGGCGACGGCGACTCCGTGCGCGAGATGGCCGAGACGCTGTTCAGCGGCGGCGCGATGGACGGCGACAACGCGCTCGCGGAGGCCGCGCTGTCGGCGCGCGGGTTCCTGCACCTCGTCGACCTCGGCGTGCCGTTCCCGCAGAACCGGTTCGGCGAGTTCATCGGCTACAAGACCGACCACGACCCGCGCCGCCGCGCCACGTCCGTGGGTCCGTACACGAGCCGGTCGATGGTCGAGCGCCTCGAGGCGAAGGTGCAGCGCGACGGCACGCGCGTGTTCGACGAGTGCCGCGTCGTCGACGTCGTCACGACCACCGACGCCGACGGCACGCGCCGGGTCGCCGGCCTGCTCGTGCTGCGCACCGACGTGCCGCACGACGGCGCCGCCAGCCCGTGGCTGCTCTTCCGCTGCTCGAACCTCGTCTACGCGACGGGCGGCCCGGCGGGCATGTACGCGACGCGCGTGTTCCCGAACGGCCAGTGGGGCGCGTCCGGCGCGGCGTACCGCGCCGGCGTGCACGGCAAGAACCTCACCGAGTGGCAGTTCGGCCTCGCGTCGACGAAGCCGCGGTGGAACGTGTCCGGCACGTACATGCAGGTCGTCCCGCGGTTCGTCTCGACGGACCAGGACGGCGGCGACGAGCGCGAGTTCCTCACCGAGGCGATCCCCGACTACGGGCGCCTCATGTCCCTGGTGTTCCTCAAGGGCTACCAGTGGCCGTTCGACATCCGCAAGGCGCGCGACGGCTCGTCGCTGGTCGACCTGCTCGTCTACCGCGAGACCGTGCTGCGCGGGCGGCGGGTGTTCCTCGACTTCCGCCGCAACCCGGTGCGCGAGGAGTTCGACCCGTCCGCGCTCAGCCCCGAGGCGTACGCGTACCTCGAGCAGGCCGGCGTCCTGTTCGGCACGCCCATCGAGCGGCTGCGGCGCATGAACGAGCCCGCGTACCAGTTCTACCTGGACAAGAACCCGTACGTGGACCTCGAGAAGGACATGCTCGAGGTCGACGTGTGCGCGCAGCACAACAACGGTGGGCTCGTCGTGGACGCGTGGTGGCAGTCGAACGTCACCGGGTTCTTCCCGGTCGGCGAGGCCGGTGGCGCGCACGGCGTCTACCGGCCGGGCGGCGCCGCGCTCAACAGCGGGCAGGTGGGCGCGACGCGGGCGGCGCAATTCATCGCCGCGCGGCGGGACGAGAAGCCGCTGCCCGAGGCGGAGTTCGGCGAGGTCGCCGCGCCGGTGCTCGGGGAGGCGCTCGCGCTGACCGCCGCCGCGATTGGGCGGGCCGCCGCCGGTGTCGCCGACAACACCGGCGACCTGCTGCGGGACGTCCAGGTGCTCATGAGCGCCAAGGCCGGGCCGGTGCGCTCGGCGACGTCCATCCAGGAGGCGCTCGTGCAGGTGCACGACTGGCTCACGCGCTACGACGACCTCGTGAGCGCGGACGGCACGTCGCGGCGGTCCGTCAACCGGACCTTCCTCGTGCGCGACATCCTCACCAGCGCCTACGTCTACCTGTCCGCGATGGCGGACTACGTCGCGCACGGCGGACGCTCGCGCGGGTCGGTGCTGTACTCCGACGCCGCGGGGGAGCTGCCGCGCGCCGGGCACGGGCCCGACGCGGAGACGGAGCTCGACCTGCCGGACGTGTTCCGGTTCGCGCTCGACGGCGGCGTGCTCGACGACGTCGTCCAGGAGACGGCCTGGATCGCGCCCGGGTCGGCGCCGGCGGACGCGGGCGACGGCGCCGGCTGGGCGCCCGTCGTCCCCCGCGACGTCGACGACCCCGCGGGCACGCCCGTGTTCCGGTGGCGGCCGCGCCGGCCGATCCCCGCGGACGACGACTTCTTCGAGAACGTGTGGCGCGAGTTCCGGGAGCACGGCAACGTCCGCTGACGCCCTCGTCGTCCCGCTGCCCGACGCGCGCGTCGAGGTCCGCGGGGCGGCGTGGCTGGAGGAGACGTCCGGCGGCGTGCTGCCGCACCGCCTGCCCGCGTGGACGCGCGCGCAGTTCCCGGACGGGTTCGTCGCGATGTGCGACGAGCAGCCGTCCGGGGTGCGGCTGCGGCTGCGGACGGCCGCGCGGCGGCTCGTGCTGCACGTGCGGACGTGGCGCGTCGCGACGCTGCCGCACGCCGAGCCGGCGCCGGGGGAGCGGTTCGAGGCCGTGGTCGGTGGGCAGGTCGTCGACGCGGCCGTGTGCGAGGTGTCCGGGGTGCAGACGTTCGACCCCGGCGCCGCGACGGCCGCGGCCGGGCCGGCCCCGGCGGGGTCCGTGGCGTTCGTCCTGCCCGATGCCGGCGGCGTGCCCGCCGACGTCGAGGTGTGGCTGCCGTACCGGGAGCGCGTCGCGCTCGTCGCGGTGGAGGCCGACGCCCCCGTCCTGCCGCCGTCGCCCGTCGACGCGCCGCGGTGGGTGCACCACGGGTCGTCGATCAGCCACGGCGCGAACGCCGACGCCCCGACCGGCACGTGGCCGGCCGTCGCCGCGCGGGCGGCCGGGCTCGACCTCGTCAACCTCGGGCTGTCCGGCAACGCGGTGCTGGACCCGTTCGTGGCGCGCGCCGTCCGCGACCGGCCCGCCGACGTGATCAGCCTCAAGGTCGGCATCAACGTGGTGAACCACGACCTCATGCGCCGGCGCGCGTTCGGGCCGGCCGTGCACGGGTTCCTCGACACGGTCCGCGAGGGGCACCCGACGACCCCGCTCGTCGTGGTGTCGCCGGTGCTCTGCCCGCTGGTGGAGGACGTCCCCGGGCCGACGTCGATCGACCCCGACGCGCCCGGCGTGCGGTTCCGCACCGCGGGGCGGGCGGAGGAGGTGGCGGAGGGGAAGCTGACGCTCCGGGTGGCCCGCGACGTGCTGGCCGCGGTCGTCGCGGCGCGGCGGGCCGCCGGCGACACCGCGCTGACGTACGTCGACGGGCGCACGCTCTACGGCGACGCCGACGCCGCCGAGCTGCCGATGGCGGACCTCCTGCACCCCGACGCCGCAGCGCAGCGCCGGATGGGCGAGCGGTTCGCGCGGGTCCTCGGCTCGCTCGCGCGCCCCCACCGCCCCGGTCCTGGCGGCGGCACCGGCCGGCCCTGACGTCACCGGTGCGCCGTGCGCGGGCTGACCCGCGCACGGCGCACCGGTGGTGGCGTCAGATGTTGGCGCCCTTGAGGGTCCCGGTCACGCCGCCCTCCTCCTGCACGACGAGGCACTGCACCAGGTCGTCGCCCTGCTCGAAGCTCAGCTCGGTGGGCACCAGGTAGGAGAAGTACAGGACCGACTCGTCGTAGCTCTTGCCGACGAAGCCCGCGAACTGCTCGAGGCAGTACGTGTCCGCGAACTCGTCGACCGTGGCGAGCTGGTCCTCGGTGATGGTCGTCTCGGCGTAGATCTCGGTGTCGTGCGGCTCGGAGCACGGCACCGTCGGCAGCTCGGAGATCTCGGTGACGTCCTCCTCCTGCATGTAGTTGAGGCAGTCGCCGAGCTGGAGCGAGAACACGTCGGCCACGGCGGACGCGGTCACCTCGCCACCGGGCTCGGCGCGCTGCGCGGGCGGGGCGGTCTCCCCGAGGACGGCCTCGAGGATCGAGCCGCACCCGGACAGGGAGACGGCCGCCACGAGGGCGGTCACGGGCAGGAGGGCACGGCGCAGGTTCGCGGTCACGGGGAGAAGTGAAGCAGCGCGTCACCACCGCGGGTGAACGAATTCGGACGTGCGTCCGGGTGAACTCGCACACCGTGCCCGGCCGCCCCGGTCCGGGGTCGCCTCAGAGGTGCGGCAGGACGTGCCGGACGTGCCGCTCGGCCATCGTGGCGAGCGTGCGCTCGGGGGCCTCGGCCCAGATCGTCTCGTTGAAGATCTCCACCTCGACGTCGCCCGCGTAGCCCGCGTCGCGGACCCAACCGGTGATCGTCGCGACGTCGACGTAGCCGTTCCCGACGTGCCCGCGGGAGTTCAGCGGCTCGGCCGCGAGCGGCAGCACCCAGTCGCACACCTGGTACGACGCGATGCGGCCCTCGGCGCCCGCCCGCGCGACCTGCCGCTGCAGGTCCGGGTCCCACCACACGTGGTACGTGTCGACGACGACGCCGACGACGTCCGGGGCGAACGGCGCCGCGAGGTCGAGCGCCTGCCCGAGCGTGGAGAGGACCGCACGGTCCGCCGCGAACATCGGGTGCAGCGGCTCGAGCACGAGCCGCACGCCGTGCTCCGCCGCGTACGGCGCGAGCTCGGCGATCCGGTCGGCGACGCGCTGCCGGGTGGCCACGAGGTCGCGCGCCGGGTCCGCGGCGCCCGCGTCGGCGGACGGGTACGGGCGGGCGGCCGTGCCCGGCGCGGGGCACGCCGGCAGGCCGCCGACGACCATGATGAGCTCGCGCGTGCCGAGCGTGGCGGCCTCGCGGATCGCCAGGCGGTTGTCCTCGAGCGCCGCGGCGGCCCCGTCGGGGTCGGGCGTCGTGAGGAACCCGCCGCGGCACAGCGACGAGACGCGCAGCCCGTGGTCGGCGACGACGCGGGCGGCCTGCTCCGCGCCGACCTCCTGCACGCGGTCGCGCCAGACGCCGATCGCGGACAGGCCGGCCGCCGCGGCCGCGGCCGCCGCCTCCGGCAGCGTGAGGTGCTTGGTCGTCGCGGTGTTGAGCGACAGCCGCGCGAGGTCCGCCCGCCGCCCCGCGGCCGCCTGCGCGACGGGGGTGACGGCGACGGTCCCCGTCCCCGCCGCGCTCACAGCGTGATCTCGGGGACGTCCAGGCGCCGGCCCTCGTCGGACGAGCGCAGGCCCAGCTCGGCGAGCTGCACGCCGCGCGCGGCGGAGAGCAGGTCGAAGCGGTGCGGGCGGCCCAGCGCGACGTCGGCGAGGAACTCCTCCCACTGCGCCTTGAAGCCGTTGTCGAGCTCCGCGTTCGCCGGGATGTCGATCCACTGGTCGCGGAACCGCTCGGTCGTCGGCAGGTCCGGGTTCCAGACCGGCTTGGGGGTCGCCGAGCGCGGCTGCGCGACGCAGTGGAACAGGCCCGCGACCGCCGAGCCGTCGGTGCCGTCGACCTGGAACTCGACGAGCTCGTCCCGGTGCACGCGCACGGCCCAGGACGAGTTGATCTGCGCGACCACCGGGTCACCGCTCGGCGTCTCGAGCTGGAAGATCCCGTACGCGGCGTCGTCGGCCGTGGCCTCGTACGCCTCGCCCTTCTCGTCCCAGCGCGTCGGGATGTGCGTCGCCGTCTGGGACGAGACCGTGCGGACCTTGCCGACGATGCCCTCGAGCACGTAGTTCCAGTGGCAGTACATGTCGACGGTCATGCCGCCGCCGTCGGCCGCGCGGTAGTTCCACGACGGGCGCTGCGCGCTCTGCACGTCGCCCTCCCACACCCAGTACCCGAACTCGCCGCGCAGCGACAGGATCCGGCCGAAGAACCCCTCGTCGACGAGGCGGCGCAGCTTGACCAGGCCCGGCAGGTAGAGCTTGTCGTGGACGACGCCGGCCGTGACGCCGGTCGTCTCGCGCAGGCGCGCGAGCTCGACGGCCTCGTGCAGCGTCTCGGCCGTCGGCTTCTCCGTGTAGACGTGCTTGCCGGCCTTCATCGCCTCGGTGAGCGTGGCGGCGCGCAGGCTCGTCATCGACGCGTCGAAGACGATGTCGGTGGCGTCGTCGTGGATCGCGGCCTGGAGGTCCGTCGTCCAGTGCTCGACGCCGTGCTTCTCGGCCAGCTCGCGCACCTTGTCGGCGTTGCGGCCGACGAGCACGGGCTCGACCTGCACGCGCGTGCCGTCGGGCAGCGTGATGCCGCCCTGCTCGCGGATCGGGAGGATCGAGCGGACGAGGTGCTGGCGGTAGCCCATGCGGCCGGTGACGCCGTTCATGGCGATGCGCAGCGTGCGGGTGGTCATCGGGTCTCCCTGTCGTCGGGGCCGGCGCCGTCGCCGCCCGGAGGAATGCGCTTTCCGCACTGTAACCGACCGCCCCGGCCCGCCGTCAAGACCACGACCGCCGGCGCCCCCTGCCCGCGACCCGGTCGTCGTGCAGCACCGGCCGCCGGAACCGCTGCACAACGGCCGCGTCGACGCGGTGCCGTCCGGCGGACCCGACCGGTGCCGCACCGGCCGGTCCCCGTGGGTGCGAACCGGTCGTCGTGCAGCACCGGCCGCCGGAACTGCTGCAGAACGGCCGGGTCGGCGGGATCCGAGAGGCCTCGCGTCAGCGGGTCAGCGTGCGGAGGGCCGCGACCGTCGCGTCGCGGAACTCCGCCGACGCGGCGACGTCCGCCGGGACGACCTGCCGCAGCGCCAGCACCCCGTCGACCGCCTGCTCCGGCGACCCGGCGGTGACCTCCGTGAGCGTCGCCGCGAGCGGGTCGTCGAGCGCCACCGCCCGCCCGCCGACGACGAGCCCGCCGGCCACCGCGGCCCGCACGTACGCGACCCACGCGGCGAACGTCGTCGCCGCCGCGTGCGGCACCGCGCCCGCGGCGAGCCGGTCGGCCACCGTGCCCAGCAGGCGCACGGGCAGCTTCTGCGACCCGTCCATCGCGACCTGCACGGTCGTGTGCCCGGTCGCGGGGTTCGCGAACCGGTGCAGCACCTCGTCGCGGTACGCGGCCAGGTCCGTGCCGTCGGGTGCGACGAGCGTCGGCAGGACGTCCTCGTCGACGAGCGCCCGCGCGACCGCCGCGAGGTCCGGGTCGGCCACGGCCTCGGCGATCGTGGCGTGCCCCCGCAGCGCGCCCAGGTACGCGAGCGTCGAGTGCGTCGCGTTGAGCACCCGCAGCTTGGCGCGCTCGTACGGCGCGACGTCGCCCGTGAGCGTCGCCCCGGCGCGCTCCCACGCCGGGCGCGGCCCCGCGAAGGCGTCCTCGACGACCCACTGGAAGAACGGCTCCCCGACGACCAGCCCCTCGTCGCGCAGGCCCAGCAGGCGCTCCGCCTCGGCGTGGTGCGCGTCGGTCGTCGCGGGCACGATCCGGTCGACCATCGTCGACGGGAACCGCACCGCCGCCTCGACCCACGCGCCGACGGGGTCCGCGCCCGGCACCGCGGCCAGCGCGTCGGCGACGAGCCCGGCCAGCACCGTGCCGTTGTCGGTGAGGTTGTCGCAGCACACCACGGTCAGCGGCGCGCCGGACGTGCGGTGCCGGCGGACGAGCCCGCGCACCAGCATGCCGACGGGCGTGCGCGCCGCCCCGTCGACGGGTCCGGTCAGCTCCGCGGCGGCGTCGGCCAGGTCGGCCGCCACCTCGTCGGCCGCGACGTCGAGCGCGCCGTCCGGGCCGCGCCGGTACCCCTTCTCGGTCACGGTGAGGGTGACGACCTGGGTCGTCGGCGCCGCGAGCGCGTCGAGCACGCGCCCGGTGTCCCGCCCCGGGTACGCGACGTCGCGCACCGACCCGACGAGCCGCAGCGAGGTGGCGTCGGCGCCGGCGGTGAGCACGCCGTACAGGCCGTCCTGCGGCACGATCTGCTCGGCGACCCGCGGGCTGCGCTGGGTGACGCCGAGGATGCCCCACCGCGTCTCGCCGGCGGCCGCCGCGGCGTCCTCCGTGCACAGCAGCTGGTGCGCCCGCGTGAACGCGCCGAGGCCGAGGTGGACCTGCCCCACGGTGAGCGCGGTGGGGTCGACGGCCGGGCCGTGGACCGCGTCGGGCAGGGGCCGGGCGGCGCGCTCGCGCCACGTCGGCAGGGTCAGCCGGGGGTGCGTCATCGAAGGCTCCGGTGGTCGGGTGGGGTGGTCGTGGTCAGGTGGCCGGCGGCGCCGTGGACGCGCGCACGACCAGCTCGACCGGCAGGGCGACGCGCGCGGGCCCGTCGGTGCGTGGCGGGTCCAGCAGCAGGTCGACGGCGGTGCGGCCGAGGCGGGCGAGCGGTGCCGCGACGGTCGTCAGGGCCGGCGTGACGAGGGTGGCGACGGGGGCGTCGTCGAAGCCGACGACCGACACGTCGTCCGGCACCCGCACCCCGCGCGTGCGGAGCCGGTCGAGCAGGCCGAGGGCCATGAGGTCGTTGTGCGCGAGCACGGCGGTCGCGCCGGCGGCGAGCGCGAGGTCCGCGGCCGCGACGCCGCCCGCGAACACGGGGGCGTGCGCGCCGAGGTCGACGACGTCGAGCCCGGGCAGCTGCGCGGCGAGGTCGCCGGACAGGCCCTCGCGCCGGCGGGCGTCGGACCACGAGCCGGGCGGGCCGCCGGCGTACGCGACGCGCCGGTGGCCGAGCGCGTGCAGGTGCCGCACCGCCTGGCGGACGCCGTCGCGGTTGTCGATCACGACGGACGGCAGCCCGGCGTCCTCGCGGTTGACGAGCAGCAGGGGCCGGTCGTCGGCGGCGACCTCGGCGAGGTCGTCGGCGGACATGCGCGGCGAGCACAGCAGGACGCCGTCGGCCTGCGCCCCGAGGTGCGAGACCAGCTCCGCCTCGAGCAGGGGGTCCTCCTCGGCGTCGGCGACGACGACGGCGTGCCCGGCGGCGCGCGCCCGGGCCTGCACGGCCTTGGCGACGGCGGAGAAGAACGGGTTCTCGAGGTCCGGCACGACGAGGCACAGGTGCCCGGAGCGGCCGGTGATGAGCTCGCGGGCGGCCCGGTTGGGGCGGTAGCCGAGCTCGCGCGCCACGCGGCGGACGAGCTCGCGGCGCTCCGGCGCGACGAGGTCGGGGGCGGACAGGGCGCGGGACGCGGTGGCGGGGGAGACGCCGGCGGCGCGGGCGACGTCGCGCAGCGTGACGGCCATCCGTCCTCCTCGTCCCAGGGGCCCGGTGCGTGCCGGGAGGCGGACGGGCGTCCGCGATGAATGCGATTTCAGCACGTCGCACCAACTCGCCGCAACGACGGCGGTCCCTCTTGCGCGTCGCGCGCGCCGCCTGGCATGGTCGTGACTGCAAACGCATTCATCCGTCGGATGCGCTGCCCCGCCTCGCGTCGCCGCGTCGGCCGGGCCTGCGGCGACGGGCGCGCAGGGGCGCCCGTCGCCCCCGACGTCCAGGAGGACCCATGAGCCACACCGCAGCCCGCTGGACGCTGCACCCCGACCGCGCGCTGCCGGCCGACCCCGTGACCCGGGGCATCGCCCGGCAGGTCTACGACGCCACCCGCGACCTGCCGATCGTGTCGATGCACGGGCACGTCGACGCGGGCGTGCTCGCGCGGGACGAGCCGTTCGGCGACCCCGCGTCGCTGCTGGTCGTCCCGGACCACTACCTCGTGCGCATGCTGGTCTCGCAGGGCGTCCCGCACGACGCGCTGGGCGTCCCCCGCGCGGACGGGCAGCCGGTCGAGACGGACCCGCGCGCGATCTGGCGCACCTTCGCCGCGCACTGGCACCTGTTCCGCGGCACGCCCACGCGGTTCTGGCTCGAGCACCAGCTCGTCGAGGTGCTGGGCGTGAGGCACAAGCTCACCGCGGAGACGGCCGACGAGGCGTACGACACGATCGCCGAGCGACTCGCGGACCCGGCGTTCCGCCCGCTGGCGCTCCTCGACCGGCTCGACATCGAGATCATCGCGACGACCGACCCGGCGACCGCGACGCTCGCGGACCACGCCGACCTCGCCGCACGCGGCTGGGGCAACCGCGTCGTCCCGACGTTCCGGCCGGACGCGCTGCTGCACGTCGACCGCCCGGCCTGGCGCGACGACGTGGCGCTGCTCGGCGAGCGCGCGGGCGTCGAGATCGGCTCGTACCGCGACTACGTCCGCGCGCTCGAGGCCCGGCGCTGGGCGTTCGTCGAGGCGGGCGCGCGCGCCACCGACCACGGGCACCTGCGCGCGGACACCACGCCGCTCGACCCCGCGGACGCGCAGGCCGTGTTCGCGGCGGCGCTGCGCGGCGAGGTCACGGCCGCCGAGGCCCAGGCGTTCAGTGCGCACATGCTGTTCGAGATGGCGCGCATGTCGACGCAGGACGGCCTCGTGATGCAGCTGCACCCGGGCGCGCTGCGCGACCACGACCCGCGCGTGGCGCTCGAGCGCGGCGCGGACGTCGGCTACGACATCCCGGTCGCGACGGAGTACGTGCGCGCGCTGGCGCCGCTGCTCGAGGCGTTCGGGCACCACCCGAACCTGCGGCTCGTCCTGTTCACGCTGGACGAGGACACGTTCAGCCGCGAGCTCGCGCCGATCGCCGGCGTGTACCCGGCGGTGCGCCTGGGCGCCCCGTGGTGGTTCCTCGACACCCCGGACGGCATGCGCCGCTACCGGGAGGCCGTCACCGACACGGCGGGCTTCTACAACACGACCGGGTTCGTCGACGACACCCGCGCGTTCCTGTCGATCCCGGCCCGGCACGACCTCGCGCGCCGCATCGACGCCGGGTTCCTCGCGCGGCTCGTCGCGGAGCACCGGCTGGACGTCGACGAGGCCGTGCAGACGGCCGTGGACCTCGCCTACCACCTGCCGCGCATGGCGTACCCTCCTGTCACAGCAAGCGCTTTCCGCGGCACCGACGCCGCCACCCCCCAGGAGGTCATGCCATGACCGCGCCCGCCTTCCCCGACGCCGGCGTCCTCGAGCGCCTCGCCGCGCACCGCCTCGTCCCGGTCGTCGTCCTCGACGACGCCAAGGACGCCGACGGCCTCGGCGCCGCCCTCGTCGGCGGCGGCCTGCCGGTCGCCGAGGTCACCTTCCGCACGTCCGCGGCGGCCGACGCCATCCGCGCCCTGCGGGACCGCGGCGACGTCCTCGTCGGTGCCGGCACGGTCCTGACGGCGGACCAGGTCGACGCCGCCGTCGCGGCCGGCGCGCAGTACGTCGTGTCGCCCGGCACCAGCCGCGCGGTCGTCGAGCGGTGCGCCGAGCACGGCGTGCTCGCGCTGCCCGGCGCCGTCACCGCCACCGAGGTGCAGGCCGCCCTCGAGCTCGGCGTCACCACCGTGAAGTTCTTCCCGGCCGGCACGTCCGGCGGCGCGAAGGCGATCGCGGCGCTGGCTGCGCCCTTCGGCGGCGTGCGGTTCGTGCCGACCGGCGGCATCGGCCCGGCGAACCTCGACGAGTACCTCGCCCTGGCCTGCGTCGCGGCGGTCGGCGGCTCGTGGATGGTCCCGCGCGACCTCGTGCGCGCCGGCGACCTCGCCGCCGTCCGCGGCCTCGTCGCCGACGCCGTCGCGCTCGCCACGGACCTCCGCCCCGCCGCCTGACCCCCGCCCGCGCCGCACCGCCCCGCACCGCACCGCCCCGCTCGCCCGCCCCGTCCCACGGACCCCTCAGGAGCCGACGATGCCCGACCTGACGATCCGCCCCGCGTCCGAGACCCGCTACGACGCGGTCAGCCTCGGCGAGGTGATGCTCCGCCTGGACCCGGGCGAGGGGCGCATCCGCACCACCCGGACGTTCCGCGCGTGGGAGGGCGGCGGCGAGTACAACGTCGCCCGCGGCCTGCGCCGGGCGTTCGGGCTGCGCGCCGCGATCGTCACCGCGCTCGCGGACAACGAGGTCGGGCGGCTCGTCGAGGACCTCATGCTGCAGGGTGGCGTCGACACGTCGCTGGTGCGGTGGGTGCCGTACGACGGCGTCGGGCGCGCCGCGCGCAACGGGCTCAACTTCACCGAGCGCGGGTTCGGCGTGCGCGGCGCCGTGGGGGTGTCCGACCGCGGGCACACGGCCGCGTCGCAGCTCGCTCCCGGCGACGTCGACTGGGACCACCTGTTCGGCGAGCTGGGCGTGCGGTGGTTCCACACCGGCGGCATCTTCGCGGCGCTGTCGGACACCGCGGCGCAGACGGTGATCGAGGCGGTCACGGCCGCGCACCGGCACGGCACGGTGGTCTCGTACGACCTCAACTACCGGCCGTCGCTGTGGAAGGCCGTCGGCGGGCAGGCCCGCGCGCAGGAGGTCAACCGGGAGATCGCGCCGCACATCGACGTGATGATCGGCAACGAGGAGGACTTCACCGCCTCGCTCGGGTTCGAGGTGGAGGGCGTCGACGAGAACCTGTCCGACCTGGAGGTGGACAAGTTCGCCGCGATGATCGAGAAGGTGGCCGCGACGTACCCGAACTTCCAGGTGATCGCGACGACGATGCGCGCGGTCCGGTCGGCGACGGTCAACGACTGGGGCGCCCTGGCCTGGTCGCGGGCCTCCGGGCTCGTCGAGGCGACGCACCGCCCGGGCCTGGAGATCCTCGACCGCGTCGGGGGCGGCGACTCGTTCGCGTCCGGGCTGGCGTTCGGGCTGCTCGACGGGCAGGACCTGCAGACGGCCGTCGAGTACGGCGCGGCGCACGGTGCGCTCGCGATGACCACGCCCGGCGACACGACCATGGCGTCGAAGGCCGAGGTGCTCAAGCTCGCCGGCGGGGGCGGCGCGCGCGTCGACCGCTGAGCCCGGCGGCTGGGCCGCGCGGGCGACGCCGTCTCGCGGTCGCGCGCGTCCCGGCACGACGCGGGGCGGCTGCCCTAGCCTGGCGCGCATGGCCTCCAGCGTGACCCTCAGCGACGTGGCGCGTGAGGCCGGCGTCTCGCTGGCCACCGCGTCGCGCGCCATCAACGGCAGCGCCAACCGGACGGTGCGTCCCGACCTCCGCGAGCGCGTGCTCGCGGCGGCCGAGCGCCTGCGCTACACCCCCGACGCCAACGCCCAGGCGATGGCCCGCGGCCGCACGACGTCGCTCGGCCTGGTCGTGCACGACATCGCCGACCCGTTCTTCTCGTCGATCGCGGCGGGCGTCACGCAGGCCGCGGACCGCGCGGCGCTGCAGGTGACGCTCGCGAGCACGCAGCACGAGCCGGCCCGGGAGGTCGAGCTGGTGCGGCTGCTGCAGCGTCAGCGGGCGCGCGCGATCGTGGTCGCGGGCGGCCGCCACGACGACGAGGCGGAGAACGACGCGATGCGCGACGCGCTCGGTGACTTCCGCGCCGCCGGGGGCGCCGTCGCGCTCGTGGGGCAGCCGGTGCTCGGCGTGGACACGGTCGTGGTGGACAACGCCGCGGGCGCCGACGCGCTCGCCCGCGCGCTGCACGCCCGCGGCTACCGGCGGCCCGGGGTGCTCGGCGGCCCGCAGGACCACCTGACGGCGCGCGAGCGCCGGGACGCCTTCACGGCGGCGTTCGCCGAGCTGGGCGACCCGGTCGACCCGGCGCACGTGGTCACCGGCGACTTCACGCACGAGGGCGGCGAGGCCGCGATGCGTGAGCTGCTGCACGTCGGCCCCGACGTCGACGTGGTGTTCGCCGTCAACGACGTCATGGCGCTGGGCGCGCTCGCGGCGGCCCGCGACCTCGGCGTCCGCGTCCCGGAGGACGTGGCGCTCGCCGGCTTCGACGACATCCTCACGCTGCGCGACGTCGTGCCGCCGCTGACGACGGTCCGGGTGCCGCTCGTCGACGTCGGCGTCCTCGCGACCGAGCTCGCCCTCGAGGAGCACACGGGCACGCCCCGCCTGCGCACGGTCCCCACCGAGGTCGTCCTGCGCGCGTCGACCCCCGACCGCACGGCCTGAGGCTGCTCGGTCCGTTCGTCGGCGCGCTCCAACCACCGCGGGCGTCGCAGGACGAGGTGACCTGCCTGTCCCAGCGGCGTGTCGCCGGGGAGGAGGACCTCGTCCCGCGGGCGTACGCACATGGCACGCACGCTGTGCGTACGCCCGCGGGAAGGCATCGCCTCCCGTGCCGACACGCCCACCGGCGACACGCCGACGGGCGAGCGCACGCATGCAGGTCTCGCCCGCGGGGGTGCTGCGAGAGCATTCCTCCGTGGATCCGAGCGGCGGGCGAGCGGCAACGGTGCCGTCGCGTGCACTGCCGAGGGCGGACGTGAGCGCGGCGGCCCGCGGCGCGTGGTCCGCTCGGCTCGGACGGCGCGGCCGCGCGGGGATCGTCGGCCGGGTGCGGAGGGCCGTCGCGGGGGCGTCGCGTCGCGGGGCCGTGGTCCGCGGTGTCGCCGTGCTGGTCGTGCTGACGGCGTGCGGGCCGGGGGCGGGGCCGGTGTCGGAGCCGTCCGTGCCCGCGGCGGGCTCGTCCGCGGCGCGGGCCGGGGTGCCGTCCAGGGTCGCGTCCAGGTCGGAGGCGCTGCCCGCGGCGGTCGTCGACGCGCTGTCCGTCGAGGTCGGGCAGGCGCGCACCGACCGCCTGGCGCGGGTCGTCGAGCTGCGCGTGCGGAACGCCGGACCGGTCGACGTCCGCGTCGTCGAGGGCCGGCTGACGACCGCGACGACCCACCCGCCCGCCGTGACCGACCGGGCCCGGGAGGTGCGGGCCGGTGCGACGCGGGCGATGCGGGCCGCGCTCGCGCCGCCGGTGTGCCCCGACGACGCCACCGACGCGGCCGCGACCGACCCGCAGGCGGTCGTCGAGCTCGACGTGGTGGACGCCGCGGGCCGCGCGGGCACGGTCCGGCTGACGCCCACCGACGGCACCGACGAGCTGCGGCGCATCCACGGCGAGGACTGCGCGGCGCGGGCGGTCGCGTCCGGGCTCGCGCTCACGCTCGACGAGACCCTGGCGACGCGGCGGGAGGGCGACGCGCTCGTCGCCGACCTCGTGCTCCGCGTGCGAGCCGTGCCGGGCGGGCCGCACGTGCGCGTGCACGAGGTCGGCGGGACCACGCTGCTGCGACCCGCCGGCGCCCTCGGCGCGTGGGCCGTCGGCATCGACTCGGCGGCGCCGCCGCCCGACGGGCGCGTCGTGCTGGCCGTCGTCCCCGCGCGCTGCGACCTGCACGCGATCGCGGAGGACAAGCGGGGGACCGTCCTCGGCGTCCGGGCGGTCGTCGACGGCGTCCCGCAGCCCGAGACCTACGTGGCGGCGTCGCCGGCACTGCGCGGCGCCCTGCACGCGTTCGTCCTCGAGGCCTGCGGCGCACCCGACGACGCGCGCCGCTGACCGCGCACCCGACCCTCAGCGCGCCCCGACCTCGGCCCGGGCGCTGCGGCCCGCCATCAGGTCCTCCACGCCGAGCAGGTGCGTCGCCATGCGCAGCCGCGCGCGGTCCGGGTCGCGGGCGGTGATCGCCGCGAGGATCGCCTCGTGCTCCGCGGCGACACGGTCGCCCGCGACGTCGTGCAGCTCCTCCCACGCGCGGCGGCGCGCGTGCGTGCCGGCCAGGCCGTCGATGAGGGCGGCGAGCACCGAGTTGCCGGACCCGTCGGCGACGGCGCGGTGGAACGCGAGGTCCGCCGTGACCAGCGCCTCCGGGTCGGGCGCCGCGTCGACGAGCGCACGGCTGGTCTCGTCGAGAGCCGCTCGGGCCCGCGCGATCTGCGGGTCGGTCATCCGCAGCGCCGCGAGCCCCGCGGCCTCCGTCTCGAGCATCCGGCGCACCGCGTGCAGCTGCGCGCGGTCACCGGGGACGTCCGCGACGAACGCGAGCGGCGTCAGCAGCGTCGCCGGGTTGAGGTCGGTGACGTACGTGCCGTCGCCGTGCCGTGCCTCGAGGATGCCGAGGACGACCAGCGCCCGGACGCCCTCGCGCAGCGACCCGCGCGACACGCCGAGCTCGACGGCGAGCTCCTTCTCGGCCGGCAGCCGGTCGCCCGGGCGCAGCCCGCCGTCGAGGATCAGCCGCTGGATGTCCTCGACGACGCCCTGGGTGCGTGACACGTGCCCGCCCTCGTCCGGTCCGCTGTGACCGTCGACCTGGACGGTCGACCCGGTTCGATGCTAGCTCGCGGCGACGAGCGGGGGGATGCCGTAGACCTCGACCGCGGTGCGGCCGAGCACGCACGCACGCCCGGCGGCGTCCAGCCCGTCGAGCGTCGTCGCGACCGTGCACCACGCCTGCTCCCAGGACGCGTGCCCGTGCAGCGCGCTCGGCCAGTCGCTGCCCGCCATGAGGCGGTCCGGGCCGAACGTGGCGATCGCGTGGTCGACGGCGGGCCGGACGTCGTCGACGGTCCACCCGGGACCGGCGGCGCGGCCCAGCCCCGCGAGCTTCGCGACGACGTTCGGCGCCTGCGCGACCTCGTCGAGGGCCGCCGCCCAGCGGGCCCACGTCGCCGTGTCGCCGGCCCGCAGCGCGGCGAGCGGAGGACCGCCGAGGTGGTCGACGACGACGGTGAGCTTGGGGTGGCGCTCGGCGATCGTGGCGACGTGGCCGAGCAGCTCGGGCGTCGTCGCGGGGAGGTCGAGGACGAGGCGGCGCTCGGTGAGCACGTGCAGGCCGTCGTCGACGGCGTCCCGGACGAGCCAGCGGGCGTCGGCCTCCCGGTCGACGTGGTGGCTGACGCCCACGACGGGCTCGGCGCGCCAGTGGTCGAGCTGCGCCGCGGCCTCGTCGGGGCGGTCGAGGGGGACCCACGCGACGACGCCCACGACGTCCGGCGAGCTCAGCGCCTGGAAGAGGAGGTGCTCCGAGTCCGCGCGGTTGTCGGCGGACTGCACGAGCACCACGCCGTCCACGTGATGCTCGTGCAGCTCTCCGCCCACGTCGGCGACGCGGTACGCCCGGTGCAGGAGGGAGGGGTCCTGCGCCATCCACGGGTAGTGGACCGTCTCGGGGTCCCACACCTGCAGATGTGCGTCCACGACGTCGTAGGGCATGGTCCGACCGTATCGGTGCTCCGATGTCTGGAACGTCCCGCACGCCCGATCCTCATCCAACCCTCATCCAGCAGGTCGCGGGCAGGACAGACATCCGATGACTCAGGAGGTTGGGGTGCGGCGCCGGTTTTCTCGCCGACCTCCGGCGCCCGCGCCCGCCCGGCGTCGGCTCACCGCCCCACCGCGTACCCCTGCATGCCGCGCGGGTTCGCCGCCGCCTCGAGCAGACCGTCCGCGCGCACGCCCGCGGCGCTGATGCGCCCGAGCGACCACGCGCCCGCGTCCTGGACGTCGTGCCCGCGCGCGGCCAGCGCCGCGAGCACCTCGGCGCCCACGCGCGACTCCACCGCGAGCCCGCGCGGCGTGTGCGTGCGCGGGTGGAACGACCCGTGCACGTGCGTCGAGTGCCACGACGCGCCGTCGATCGCCGCCTGCAGGTCCGCGCCGCCGACGAGGTGGCGCAGCAGGAACGGCACGGTCCACTGGTCCTGCTGGTCGCCGCCGGGCGTCCCGAACGCGAACCCGGTGCCGCCGTCGCCGAGCACCAGCGCGGGGCTGAGCGTCGTGCGGGGACGCGTGCCGGGGACGAGGCTCGACGGCAGCCCCGGCTGCAGCCAGAACATCTGCGCGCGCGTCGGCAGCGCGAAGCCCAGGCCGGGGACGACGGGGCTGGACTGCAGCCAGCCGCCCGACGGCGTCGCGGACACGCGGTTGCCCCACCGGTCGACCACGTCGACGTGGCAGGTGTCGCCCGGCGAGAGGCCGATGGGCGAGACCGTCGGCTCGCCGAGGCCGTCGGCGGGCACGCCGCCGCCGGTCGCCGTGCCGCGGTCGGCGGCGGCGCGCGCCTCGACGAGCGCGCGGGGCAGCACCGCCTCCCGGCCGTCGGGGCTGCCCGGGCGGTACCCGCCGTCCGCCTCGGCCCCGACGAGCCGCGCGCGCTCGGCGGCGTACGCAGGGGACAGCAGCGCGTCGAGCGGGACGTCGCCGGAGTCGCCGTACCAGGCGTCACGGTCGGCGAACGCGAGCTTCGCGGCCTCCGTCACCAGGTGCACCAGGTCGGTGGTCGGCCCGACGGCCACCTGCCCGCGGGCCTCGGCCGCGACGACGTCGCGGACCAGCGCGTCCACGCCGAGGGCGTCGAGCAGGCGCAGCTGCTGCAGCAGCACCGGGCCCTGGCCCCACGCGGCGGTCTTGTGCACCTCGACGCCGGCGAACGGCACCGCGACGGTCGGCTCCTCGGTGGCGCGCCACGCGGCCAGGTCGTCGCCGCGCAGGAAGCCGGCGTGCGCGGAGCCCGTCGCGTCGTGCACCGGCGTGCCGGCGACGAACGCGTCGACCGCCTCCGCGACGAAGCCCTCGTAGAACGCGCGCCGCGCCGCCTCGATCTGCGCCTCGCGGTCCGGGCCGGCGGCCGCCGCCTCCGCGAGGAGGCGCTCGAACGTCGCCGCGAGGGCCGGGTTGGCGAACCGCGCGCCGGCCGCGGGCGCGGCGCCGTGCGGGAGGTAGACCTCGGCGCTCGTCGGCCAGTGCGCGGCGAACATGTCCGCGACGGTCGCGACCGTGCGCGCCGCGGCCGGCACGAGCGGGTAGCCGTCGCGCGCGTAGCCGATCGCCGGGGCGAGGACGTCCGCGAGCGGCAGCGTGCCGTACCGGGCGAGCAGGTCGAGCCACGCGCCGAACGCCCCCGGGACGACGGCCGCGAGGTGGCCGGTGCCCGGGACGACGTCCACGCCGAGCGCCGCGAACGCGAGCGGCGTCGCCGCGGCGGGCGCCGTGCCCTGCCCGACCACGACGAACGTCCGCCCGTCCGCGGCGCGGTGGCCGATGACCGGCACGTCGCCGCCGGGCCCGTTGAGGTGCGGCTCGACGACCGACAGCGTGAAGCCGGCCGCCACGGCGGCGTCGAAGGCGTTGCCGCCCGCCTCGAGCGTGCGCATGCCGACGGCGCTCGCGAGCCAGTGCGTCGAGCCGACCATGCCGAAGGTGCCCGTCAGGACGGGCCGGGTGGTGAACACCCGACGATCCTGCGCCGCCGGGCGGGCGGGGACCAAACGAGGCGCCGTGTCGGACCCCGCCCGTAGCGTCACGCACGACCACGCCGCACCACCCGGACCCAGGAGGACACGTGCACGAGACGCCGGAGGACGTCGACGCGCTGCAGGCCCTGCTCGACGCGTCCCTGTCCCGCTCGACCGCCCACCTGCGCTCGATCGTCACCGAGCGCAGCGTGCCGGCCGCCCAGCTCGTGCGCGTCCTCGACGGCATGTGCGTGCTCGCGCTGTCGACCGTCACCGCGTCGGGCGAGCCCCGCATCAGCGCCGTCGACGGGCACCTGCTGCGCGGTCGGTGGGTGTTCGGCACGGCGCGCACCGCCGCCAAGGCGCGGCACCTCGCGGCACGGCCCGCCGCGAGCGTCGCGCACCTGCGCGGCGAGGACCTCGGCGTGTTCGTGCACGGCACGGTCGAGGAGCTCAACCCGCTCGGCGGTCCGCCCGCCGACGACTGGCCGGAGGTCCTCGCGTACCTGCGGGGCTTCTACGGCGACGACGCGTTCGACTGGGACGCCGAGGTCGTCTACTACCGCCTGCGCCCGCGGTGGATGACGGCGTACGCGCCGGACGTGGCGGCGCTGCTGGCGTGACGGGGTGGCGGGTGCGGGGCCGCGGCGGTGCGGGCTCAGGCCGTGCCGAGCGGCTTCTGCAGGAGCGTCGCGCTGAACGTCGGGAAGTCGCGCCGCCCGACGGCCGTGAACCCGTGCCTCTCGTAGAGGGCCCGCAGCGCGGGGTTGGTCGTGCGGCAGTCGAGCCGCAGCAGCCCGACGCCGGCCGTGCGCCCGCGCGCCGCCGCCCAGGCGAGGAGCGCCCCGCCGAGGCCCGTGCCGACGCGCGAGCGCGCCGTCATCAGCCCGTGCACGTACACCGCGGGCGTCGGGTCGTCGCCCCAGAAGTCGGGGTCCGACCACAGCAGCCGCAGCGTCCCGACGACCTCGCCCGGACCGCCGCGCACGACGTGCCACTCGCCGGCCGCGAGCTGCGCCTCGACCCTGGCGCGCGGCAGCGACCCGCGCGGCCACTGGACGACGCCGGCGCCCTCCATCCACTCCTCGAGGGCGGCGCGCAGCGCGAGGATCGCGTCGACGTCCTCGGCCCGCGCGGGCTCGACGACCGGGGCCGCGGTCACGCGCCCCCCGGGAAGCCGAGCACCCGCCACGCCTCGTACGTCGCGACGGCGGCGGCGTTGGACAGGTTCATCGACCGGCGCCCCGGCAGCATCGGGATCCGCACGCGGTCGGTCACGCGCGGGTGGTCGACGACCTCGTCGGGGAGCCCCTCGGGCTCCGGGCCGAACAGGAGGACGTCGCCGTCGCGCCAGTCGACGTCGGTGTACCAGCGCTCCGACCGCGTCGTGAACGCGAGGACGCGCGCGTCGGGCAGGGCGTCCAGCAGGGCGCCGAGGTCCGGGTGCACCACCACGTGCGCGAGGTCGTGGTAGTCGAGGCCGGCGCGGCGCAGACGGGCCTCGGACAGGTCGAAGCCGAGGGGCTCGACGAGGTGCAGGGTCGCGCCCGTGCCGGCGCACATGCGGATCGCGTTGCCCGTGTTGCCCGGGATCCGCGGCTCGAACAGGGCGACGTGCAGCACGGGTGCATCCTGCCACCCGGGCGTGGGCGTGGGCGTGGGCGTGGGCGCCGGTCGCCCGGGGCGTCCGGTCAGGCCTGCGCGGGTGCTCGGTCCTGCGCAGCCAGCAGCGCCGCGGCGGTGCGCCGCGCGAGAGCAGCGGGCTCGGCCGGCGTGCCGCGCAGCAGGCTCGCGAGCACCCCGTTGTAGAGCAGGAGCAGCGCGTCGGCGGTGCCGGCGGGATCGGCGTGGCGGGCGTCGGCGGCGAGCGCGACGAGGCGGTCGGTGACGAGCTGCGTGTCCTGCCGGACCAGGTCGAGCACCGGGTCGGCGGCGGGGTCGGCGGGCACGGGCCGCTCGGACGCCGTCGCGAGGAAGCAGCACCACTGGGTCGGCCCGCTCGCGGCGCGGAACGTCGCGACGGCGTCGAAGACGGCGAGCAGCCGGTCGCGCGGGGTGCCGGCGGCGGCCACCGCGGCGTCCCAGTGCACGAGCCACGCGTCGAGGCGGCGCCGGAGCACGGCGTGCAGCAGGTTGTCCTTGGACCCGACGTGCTTGTAGAGCGTCACGACGGCGACGCCCGCCGCGGCGGCGACGGCGTCGACGCCGGTCACGGCGATGCCGTCGCGGAAGAACAGCCCCTCGGCCGCGTCGAGGATCCGTTCCCGGGTGTGCTGCGGGTCCGCCATGCCGCTAGCGTAACGATCGTTATGGTGAAACGAGCGTTATACCGGGGCGGTGCGCGATGACGACGACCACGGGACGACCGGCGACCGCGGGGCGGCCGACGACGGGCGCCGTCGTCACGGTCGCCGGGATGCTGCTCGTGGCGACCACGTACGGCATGGCGCGGTTCGGCGTCGGCCTGTTCGCACCCGCGCTCGCGGACGAGCGCCCGCAGCTGGCCGACGTGCTCGGCTGGGCCGCCGCCGCGCAGTTCACGTCGTACTCCGTCGCGGCGCTCGCGGCGGCGCGCCTCGTCGACCGGCGCCCCCGCGCCGGGCTCGTCCTCGCGGGGCTCACGGCGACGGCCGGGTGCCTCGGCGTCGCCGTCGCCGGGACCCCCGCGGTGCTCGTCGCGGCCGTGTTCGTCGCCGGGATGGGCGGCGGCTTCGCGTCGCCCGCGCTCGTGCCGGTCGTGGACGCGGTCGTGCCCGCCCGGGCGCGGCCGGCCGCGCAGTCGGTGGTCAACGCCGGCACCGCCGTCGGGGTGGTGGGCGCCGGCCTCGTGTCCGCCGGCGCCCCGGCCCTGGCCCCGGCGTGGCTGCTCATGGCCCTGCTGTGCGCGGGGACGGCCGCCGCGGCGTGGTGGTCGGCCCGCTCCGTCGGCGCGCGGCGGGCCGGGTCGGTCGAGTCGGCGGCGCCGGGTGCCGGGGCGTCCGTCGGCGCGGGGGACGGCACCGCCGGCGGGCCGTCCGTCCGCGCGGACGACGGCACGGCTGCCCGTGCGCACGACGCGTCCACCGGGTCCGCCGACCACCGGCCCGCCCCCGCCCGGTGGCCCCTCCTCGCACCCGCCGCCGCGGCCGTCGTCGTCGGCGCCGGGTCCGCGCTGACGTGGACCTTCGGACCGCTGCTCCTCACCGCGGCGGACGCGGTGCCGCCCGCGCGGGTCGGCTGGCTGTGGATCACGCTCGGCGCGGGCGGCCTGCTGGGCGTGCTGACCGGGGCGCTCGTGGCCCGGCTCGGGCTGCGGCGCGCCTGGTGCGCGTGCGCGGCGGCGCTGGCGCTGGCGACCGCCGGCGTCGCGCTCGCGGTCGCGACGGCCGTGCCCGCGCCCGCCTACGCGGGCACAGCCCTGTTCGGCGCCGCCTACATGGCGGCGTCGGGCGTGCTGATCCTGTGGGCGCGCCAGGTCCGGCCCGCGGGCGCCGGCGCCGCCACATCGGTGCTCTTCGTCGCGCTGGCGACCGGGCAGGCCGCGGGCTCCGCCGGGTTCGGCGTCGCGCGCGGCGTGCTCGACCCGGTGGTGCTCGCCGTCGTGGCGGTCGCCCTGTGCCTCGTCGGCGGCGTCGGCGCGCTCGTCAGACCGCGGGGTACTGCTGCCCCTTGAGCAGCCGCGCGAGGTGCGCCGTGTTCGCGGCGAGCGTCCGCGTCGTCGTGGTCACCGTCTCGGGCGTCTCGTCGAGGTCCTGGTAGTCGGTGCCGCCCATCGCCTCGCCGACCCAGTACGTGATCGCCGCGGCGGGGATGGTGAAGCCCACGTCGTTGAGCGCCTGGAACAGCTCGGCGCTGACGTGGTGGGCGCCGTCCTCGTTGCCGACGACCGCGACCGCGGCCACCTTGCCGTACGTCAGCAGCCGGCCCTCATCGTCCTGCTCGGACAGCTCGGCGTCGAGCCGCTCCAGCGCACGCTTCGTCACGCTCGACGGCTGGCCCATCCAGATGGGCGTCGCCATGACGAGGATGTCGGCGGCCATGACCTTCTCGCGGATCGCCGGCCACGCGTCGCCCTCGCCCATGTCCTTCTGTACGCCGGGCTTCACGTCGTGGTCGACGACCCGGACCACCTCGCCGGTGACGCCGTGCGCACCGAGCGCCGCGAGCACCTGCCGGCCGAGCAGCTCGGAGCTCGACGGGCTCGGCGACGGCGTCAGCGTGCCGACGAGGACGAGGGCGGTCAGGTCGGGCGCGGGGGTGTCGGTCGTCATGCGCACCAGCCTGCGTCGCCCCGGTCGTCGCCGCGACCGCAGCCGGGCGGCACGCCTGCCCTCGCCCGCCCGATCTTCCGGGGTAAGGCAGCAGGGGGATGAGCGCGCCAACTGCGCCGACGAGGGCAACGACGAGCAGGGCGACGACCGCGAGGAGGACGACGAGGTTGTTCGCCACACGCAGCAGAGGGCCCTCCGGGACGAACGTGGCCCCCTTCTGGCCCCTTAATAGGGGAACTTGACGACGACCGCGCCGTGCCGGCCCACCGCTTCGTCCGAGCGCACGACCGTCACCATGCGCCCGCTCTCCAAGGACGCCAGAGCACCCTCAAGCGCGGGCACCGGGCACGCGAGACGGATGGCCAGTCGGTGCAAGGTGACGTCGAGCCGTCCGTCGGCCTGCCAGTCCAGCAATCCCATGACATCCTCCGCCAACGCCGCGTAGCCGACCGTGGCCGTCTGCCGCGCGCGGCGCAGCTCCTCCGGGTCGATGCCGGCCCGGTGCCACGCCTGCTGCGGTGCAGGGTGCGGGAAGACCACACGGGTTTGCGCGTCGTCGAGGGCGAGGATGCGCAGCGCCACGTACGCGTCGACGTGCTCGTCCCACGTCGTCAGCGGGCGACTGCCGTCGCCCCAGGCGTGCAGCGCCAGGCGCGTGGACGCACCGGCCGGTGCGTCGCTCCAGTCGAACGAGGTGCGCGCCACCAGCTCCTCCACGGTCGCCGGACGCCCGAGGAGTTTCAGGCCCCACAGGAGACGCGCGAGGGATCCCGTCCCCAGGATCTGTTCGCTCCATCCGGCCTGCGTCGCTGCTCCGATCGCGTGGAGCCATGCGCAGCCGGGCGTGGTCAGACGTCGGTCCTCCGCCAGCCTCGGCGGTTCGAGGTCGAGGGGGTTCGTGCCGCCCTCGACCGGGTCGGGGTACAGCTGCAGGAGCCACTGCTCGACGGGGAGCCGTGCGAGGTCGGCGCCGCCGTCGTCGTCCTCGCTGTCGTAGCGCCCGCGAGCCAGGACGACCACCCGCACGTGCCGCATGCCTGACAGGTCGATCTCACCACCGGCTTCGTCCGGGTTGCCGTACAGGGTCAGGATCGCGTCTTCGGAGTCCAGCGCCCGATAGACCAGCTCCGCGCGGTCCTCCCACCCCGCCTGCCACGGAGGTCGCGCGTCCCACCGCTCCACGCGTACCTGTGCCCGGACGTCGCGCGCACCGGTGGAAAGCAGGATTTCACCGGGGACGCTCCCGGCGAAGCTGCCTCTCGCACCGGACGACGGGGATGTCGCCGGCATCATCCACATCGCACCCGAGTCCACCAACACGGTGCACTCGAAGAACTCGACCGCCTCGTACCCGGCCACCCGACCTCCCTGTGCCTCGAGGCAAGCATCGAGCAGTCCGCGCCCATCACGAACGTGCACATGGGTGAATCCGCCTGACTGGCGCTGTCTGCGACCGCTGATCACAGGCAGGTTTGGGCGACGTGTGCGTCCCTCAATCCGCGCGATGCGCTGGCATCTCGACGGTGGCGAGCCGCGGCAGCTCGAGGAGTGCCGCGACCGCGTGCCGTAGAAGCGTGTGATCGATTCCTCCGGTGTAGTGGGCCGCGTCAGCCGCCGGACCCGACCGGGTCATGTCCGTGCTGGAGCACACCAGCAGCATCGCGACTGACGTCCGCGCCCAGCCCGAGCGATACCGCGACGCTGTCGCCGGCATGCACGCGGTCGGGCTGCTCCCGGTCGTGATGGGCGATCAGGGCGGCGACGGTGGCGCCGAGGTGGGTGCGGCCGGCGAAGTAGTTCGCGCCAGCAGTGTGCGTGCGGTGGCGTGCCTCGCGGTTGAGCAGCTGCAGGACGACGTGAGCGGCGTGCTGGCCGGCTGCGGCGGTGCGCCGCGGCGCGCAGCGATCGCACTGCTCCGGCCCCAGGGGTGCGTGTGCACCCCCGGGGACGGCAGAGGTCACCCGCCGGAGAACACCTGCAGCAGGATCTCGACGCGGCGTTCGATCGACTCGGCGAAGATCGGCGACGCGACGACTTCACCGACGACACGTCGAACGGCCAACCTAGTCACCACCTCGAGTAGACGACGACTCCGTGCGCGAATCCCGGTCTGTGATCTCTTCGCGCCATGCGTGTCGATCAGCGCCACCCGTCCGGGGACAGACTGCGGACCGGGTCGCGCGCGGCACCGCTGCTAGCGTGCCGGGCGGCCGAGGACGTGACGGGGCGTGCGGGGGACGGATGGGCGACGTGGTGGGCCGGGCGGGCGACGAGGGGCACGGGGCCGGCGGTGAGCCGGTCGTGGGCGGGCGCGTCACGACCGGCCTCCCGGCTGCCCGGGACGGCGGTCTCGTGCTGCGGCTGGACGCACCGGCGCGGGAGTGGACCGACGGGTTCCCGGTCGGCGACGGACGCGTCGGCGCGATGGTCGCCGGCGGCACCGCGCACGAGCGGCTGCAGGTGAACGACGACACGTGCTGGTCGGGCGCGCCGGGCGTGCCCGACCTCGCGCCGCTCGCGGCGCCCGACGGCCCGGCCGCGGTGCTCGCCGCGGCCCGACGCGCGCTCGCGGACGGGGACGTCCCCGCCGCCGAGCAGCACGTGAGCCGGCTGCAGTCCGGCTACACGCAGGCGAACCAGCCGCTCGTCGACGTCCTGCTGACCCATCCCGACGCCGGCGACCCGCAGGCGTACCGCCGCACGCTCGACCTCGCCGACGGCGTCGCGACGACCGCGTGGACCGCCGGCGACGGCACGCCGTGGCGGCAGGACGTGCTCGTCAGCCACCCCGACGGCGTCCTCCTGCTCGACCGCCGCGCGCAGGATCCGGTGGACGGCTCCGCTCCGGCGGACGGCACGGCTCCGGCCGACGCCCCCGGCCCGCTCGTCGTCGCGCTCACCACCCCGCACCCGTGGCTGCGTCGGCCCGCCGCGACGCCCCGCCCGCTGCCGGCCGGCGCCGCGGGCGTCGTCGCGCTCGTCCGGATGCCGGCGCGCGTGCTGCCGGACTACCTGGACGTGCCGGAGCCGGTGTCCTACGACGGCCCCGGGGTGCTGGCGGCGGTCGCGCTCGCGGTCGTCGCGGACGGTGCCGGTGCCGTGACCGTCGTGGACGGCGCCGTCGAGGTCACCGGCGCCGAGCGGGTCCGGGTCGTCCTGGCGACGGCCACCGACCACGTCGTCGCCGACGCGCGCCTGCACGGCGACGCCGACCGCGTCGTCGCCGAGGCCGTCGCCCGGCTGACCGCGGTGCTGCCCGACCTCGACGGCGTCCCGGCGCGGCACGTCGCCGACCACCGGTCGCTCATGGGCCGCGTCGACCTGCACCTCGGTGCCGCCCCGGCCGACGCGCCGCCGGACGCCCCGCTCGACGCGCGGCTCGTGGCGCACGCGCGCGGCGGCGCCGACCCGCACCTCGCGGTGCTCGCGTTCCAGCACGGCCGGTACCTGACCGTCGCCGGCTCGCGGCCCGGCACGCTGCCGATGCACCTGCAGGGCATCTGGAACCCGCACGTGCAGCCGCCGTGGAACGCGAACTACACGATCAACATCAACACCGAGATGAACTACTGGCCGACGCTCGTCGGCGACCTCGCCGAGTGCCACGAGCCCCTGCTCGCGTGGCTGGACCGCCTCGCCGTCGCGGGGCAGCGGACGGCGCGCGAGCTGTACGGCGCGCGCGGCTGGGTGGCGCACCACAACAGCGACCCGTGGTGCTTCAGCGCGCCGGTCGGCGCGGGCCGCGACAGCGCGAGCTGGTCGACGTGGCCGTTCGGCGGCGTGTGGCTGGCGCGGCACGTCGTCGACCACCACGACTGGACGGGCGACGACGACGCGCTGCGCCGGCACTGGTCGGTGGTCCGCGGCGCGGCGCTGTTCCTGCTCGACTGGCTCGTCCCGCTGCCGGACGGGTCGCTCGGCACGGCGCCGGCGACGAGCCCGGAGAACCAGTACCTGCTCGCGGACGGCACGGTGGCGAGCGTGGGCGTCGCGACGACGTCGGACCTGGCAATGGCGCGCGAGCTGCTCGAGCACGTGCGACGCCTCGCCGCGGTCGCCGGTGACGACGACGCCGACCTGCGGGCCGCCGTCGACGACGCCCTCGACCGGCTGCCCGCCGAGCGCGTCGCCCCCGACGGGCGCCTCGCCGAGTGGTCCGCCGACGTCGTCGACGCCGAGCCGGGGCACCGCCACCAGTCGCACCTGTACCGGGTGTTCCCGGGCACGTCGATCGACCCCGACCAGGCGCCGGAGCTCGCCGCGGCGGCGCGGCGCACGCTCGACGCGCGCGGCCCGGACTCCACCGGGTGGTCGCTGGCGTGGCGGCTCGCGCTGCGGGCGCGGCTGCGCGACCCGGACGGCGTGGCGGCCCTGGTCGACGCGTTCCTGCGCCCGGTCGACGCGGACCTGGCCGACGCCGCGCGGGCGGGGTGTGTGCACGACGGCCCGGCGCCGCGGCACGCGGGCGGCGTCTACCGGTCGCTGCTGTGCGCGCACCCGCCGTTCCAGGTCGACGGCAACCTGGGCTTCACCGCCGGCGTCGCCGAGGCGCTGGTGCAGGCGCACCGGGTCGACGACGACGGCGTGCGCGAGGTGCACCTGCTGCCTGCGCTGCCGGCCGCGTGGCCCGACGGGCACGTCCGCGGCCTGCGCCTGCGCGGCGGCGTGCGCGTCACCGAGCTGGTGTGGCGCGCGGGCCGCGTGACGCGCGCGGTGCTGACGGCCGACCGGCCCACCGCGGTCCGCGTCCGCACGGCCGACGACCCGGCCCGCGTCCCCCTCGACCTCCCGGCGGGCAACCCGGTCACGATTCCCCTCTGACGGCCCCCACCCCACCGCCGCCCCACCACCGCCACCGCCCCACCGCCGCCGACGTCCACGGCGAACGGGCTCTGGTGTGCGCTTCGGCGCCCGCATGCGCACACCAGACCCCGTTCGGCACGGACACGCGGCGTGACGGGGCCGGGTCCGGGTCGGGCGGGCGGCGGGGAGGTGGGGCGGTGCCTCAGGTGCGGTACGGGGCCGTGGACTCGCGGACCACCAGCTCGGTGGCCAGGTCGATGCGCAGGTTCGCGGGGTGCTCGCCGCCGGCGAGGCTGAGCAGCATCTGCGTGGCGGTGGCGGCCATCTCGCGCAGCGGCTGCCGCACGGTCGTCAGGGACGGGCCGAGCCACTGCGCCAGCGGGATGTCGTCGTACCCGACGACCGAGAGGTCCTCGGGGATGCTGAGGCCGAGCTCGCGCGCGGCGCGCATGACGCCGAGCGACTGGTAGTCCGACCCGGCGAAGATCGCGGTCGGCCGGTCGGGGCGGGACAGCAGGTCGATGCCGTGCGTGTACCCGCCGAGCACGTGGAAGTCGCCCCAGCGGGTGAGCGCGGGGTCGGGCCGGATGCCGGCCTCCTCGAGCGCGCTGCGGTACCCGTCGACGCGCGCGCGGGAGCAGAGCACGTCGGCGGGGCCGGCGATGACGCCGATGCGGCGGTGCCCGAGCGAGAGCAGGTGCCGGGTGGCGATGAGCCCGCCGTTCCAGTTGTTCGAGCCGACGGTCGGCACGCCGGCGGGCGGCTCGCCCCACGTGTCGACGACGACGAACGGGATGGACCGCGACTCGAGCTGGTGGCGCTGCGTGGCGTCCAGGGACGACAGCACGAGCAGCACGCCGAGCGGGCGCCGCGCGAGGATGTCGTCGATGAGGTCCTGCTGCGGCCGGTGCGACCCGCCCAGCTCGGACAGCACGACGCCGACGCGGCGCGCGGACGCGGCGTCCTCGACGCCCTTGATGACCTCCTGCGCCCACGCGTTGTCGAGCTCGTGGAAGACGAGGTCGATCAGCGACGGGTCGGTCGAGGTGCGGGCGCGGCGGCGCCGGTAGCTGTGCTCCTCGAGGATCGCCTCGACCCGCGCCCGGGTGGTGGGCGCGACGTCGGCCCGCCCGTTGAGGACCTTGGACACGGTGGGGACGGAGACACCCGCCAGCGCCGCGACGTCCGCGATGGTCACCGCGCGCACGTCGCCCGTCGGTTCGGTGGATGCGGTCACCGCGTCCCCTTCGGTCACGCCTGCGCAGCCGTTGCGCAAGTTTCGGCTGCGACCGTAGCACCCGGGGGCGGCCGCGGTCAGCACTCGGGCGAAACGGCCCAAGGTCTCGGTTCGGTCACCGGGGTTGACGTGTGTGCAAACGCTTGCCTAGGTTGTCGGCCACAGGATTTCGGGCAACATGCCGAAAGTTTCCGATACCACAAGGATGTGGGGTTGCCAGTGTCGGCACAGCAGGAGGACGTGCGAGCGCCCGCCGTGGACGGCGGGCCGCACGCGACGTCCGGGGCGCCCGTCCCGGCCCGGGTGGCCGCGCGGCGTCGTGCCCGCGTGGACGAGCTCGTCGCCGCCATGACGCCCGAGGAGAAGGTCGCCCAGCTCGTGGGCCTGTGGGTCGGCGCGGACGCCTCCGGCGGCGGCGTCGCCCCGCACCAGGCGGACATGAGCGGCACCGTGCCGGCGTGGTCCGACGTCATCGCGCACGGCCTCGGCCAGCTCACGCGCCCGTTCGGCACCGCACCCGTCGACCCCGTGGTCGCGGCCCGCTCGCTCGCGGCCAGCCAGCGCGACGTCGTCGCCGCCAGCCGCTTCGGCATCCCGGCCCAGGTGCACGAGGAGTGCCTCACGGGCTTCGCCGCCTGGACCGCGACCACCTACCCGACGCCGCTCGCGTGGGGCGCGTCGTTCGACCCCGACCTCGTCGAGGAGATGGCGACCCGGATCGGCGCGTCGATGCGCGCGGCCGGCGTGCACCAGGGCCTCGCGCCCGTCCTCGACGTCACCCGCGACTACCGCTGGGGCCGCACCGAGGAGACGATCGGCGAGGACCCGTACCTCGTCGGCCTCGTCGGCGCCGCCTACGTGCGCGGCCTCGAGAGCACCGGCGTCGTCGCGACGCTCAAGCACTTCGCCGGCTACTCGGCGTCCCGCGCCGGGCGCAACCTCGCGCCCGTCTCGATGGGCCCGGCCGAGCTCGCCGACGTGATCCTCCCGCCGTTCGAGGTCGCCCTGCGGCACGGCGGCGCCCGCTCCGTCATGCACTCGTACGCCGAGATCGACGGCGTGCCGGCCGCCGCGGACGAGTGGCTGCTCACCGACCTGCTGCGCGGGCGCTGGGGCTTCGAGGGCACCGTCGTCGCCGACTACTTCGGCGTCGCGTTCCTGCAGAGCCTGCACGGCGTCGCCGGCTCCCGCGGCGAGGCCGCCGGGCTCGCGCTGCACGCCGGCGTCGACGTCGAGCTGCCGTCCGTCGACGCGTACGGCGCGCCGCTGCTCGCGGCGCTGCGCGACGGCGCGGTGGACGCGGCCCTCGTCGACCGCGCGCTGCGCCGCGTGCTCGACCAGAAGGCCGAGCTCGGTCTCCTCGACGAGGACTGGGCCCCGGAGCCGCCCGCCGGCGACGCCGTGACGCTCGACGACCCGGTGAGCCAGGACGTCGCGCTGCGCCTGGCGCGCGCGTCGGTCGTGCTGCTCGAGAACCGCGACGGCGTCCTGCCGCTCGCACCCGGTACCCGGGTGGCGGTCGTCGGGCCGCTGGCGGACGACCCGATGGCGATGCTCGGCTGCTACACGTTCCCCGCGCACGTCGGCGCGCAGCACCCGGACGTCCCGATGGGCGTCGACGTGCCCAGCGTGCTGACCGCCCTGCGCGAGCGCCTCGGCGACGTGCCGACGGCCCGCGGCTGCGACGTCGAGTCCGAGGACCGGTCCGGCATCGACGCGGCCGTCGCCGCGGCGCGCGACGCGGACGTCGTCGTCGTCGCCGTCGGGGACCGCGCCGGCCTGTTCGGCCGCGGCACGTCGGGCGAGGGCTGCGACGCCACCGACCTGCACCTGCCCGGGCAGCAGGGCGACCTCGTGCGCGCGGTCCTCGCGACCGGCACCCCCGTCGTCCTCCTGCTGCTCACCGGGCGGCCGTACGCGGTCGGCGACCTCGCCGAGGGCGCGGCCGCGGTCGTGCAGGCGTTCTTCCCCGGGCAGCGCGGCGGCCAGGCCGTCGCCGAGGTGCTGACGGGTGAGGTCGTGCCGTCCGGCCGGCTGCCCGTCAGCATGCCGCGCGACCCGTCGGGCCAGCCGGGGACGTACCTGTCCCAGCCGCTCGGCCGGCGCTCGGGCGTCTCCGACGTCGACCCGACGCCCCTGTACCCGTTCGGCCACGGCCTGTCGTACACGACGTTCACGTGGTCCGGCGCGCGCGCCCTCGACGGCGACGTCTGGCCCGTCGACGGCACCACCCGCGTGGCCGTCGACGTCACGAACGACGGCGACCGCGCCGGCACCGAGGTCGTCCAGCTCTACCTGCACGACCCGGTCGCGTCGGCGGTGCGTCCCGTCGTCCGGCTCGTCGGGCTCGCGCGGGTCGACCTGGCGCCGGGGGAGGGCGCGACCGTCGAGCTGACGGTCCACGCCGACCTCGCGTCGTTCCCGCGCCGCGACGGCACCCGCGTCGTGGAGCCCGGGGACGTCGAGCTGCGGCTCGCCCGTTCCAGCGCCGACGCGGAGCACGTCGTCCGCCTGCGCGTGGACGGCCCCGTCCGGACGGTCGGCGACGACCGTCACCTGCTGAGCACGGCACGCGTGCTCCCCATCACCGGAGGGCGGTGACCTCATGACCGTGCACGACCCCCTGCCCGCGGGGCAGACCACGTCGGCGACGCCGACCGGGGGCGGCTCCGGCCCGGCCGCGGCGGCCACCATCGGCATGGTCGCCGGTGCCGCCACGCCGGGACGACGCCGGTTCGGGCGCGACCGCCGGCACGACCGCGGCGCCCGCACCAGCTGGCGCAAGGCGCTGCGCCGCGACTGGCAGCTCTACTCGCTGCTCGTCCTGCCGCTCGTGTTCTTCGCGATCTTCCGCTACGTGCCGATGCTCGGGAACGTCATCGCGTTCCGCCGCTTCCGGCCCGGCGGCTCGATCTTCGGCGAGGAGTGGGTGGGCCTGCACTACGTGCGGATGTTCATCCAGGACCAGACGTTCTGGAACGTCTTCCAGAACACGCTGATCCTCGGCGTCCTCAGCCTCGTCATCATCTTCCCGCTGCCCGTGGTGCTCGCGCTCATGCTCAACGAGCTGCGCTCGAGCCGGTTCAAGCGGGTCATCCAGACGATCTCGTACCTGCCGCACTTCATGTCGGTCGTCATCGTGGCCGGCCTGGTGTTCCAGCTGACGGCGGTGCGCGGCACGATCAACCAGGTCATGACGGCGCTGGGCAGCAGCCCGGTCGCGTTCATGCAGCTGCCCGAGTGGTTCCGCACCGTCTACATCGGCTCGGAGATCTGGCAGACCGTCGGGTGGGGCACGATCCTCTACCTCGCCGCCCTGTCGACGATCGACCCGCAGCTCTACGAGGCCGCGCGGATCGACGGCGCGAACCGCTGGCGCCAGACGTGGCACGTCACGCTGCCCGGCATCCGGCCCACGATGGTCGTGCTGCTCATCCTCAACATCGGCACGTTCATGGCGGTCGGGTTCGAGAAGATCCTGCTCCTCTACAACCCCCTGCTGTTCCCGACGGCCGACGTCATCGCGACGTACCTGTACCGCGTCGGCATCGGGTCCAGCCAGTTCTCCTACGCCACGGCCATCGGCCTGTTCGAGGCGATCATCGGCCTCACCCTCGTCCTGTCCGCCAACGCGATCTCGCGCCGAGTGGTGGGAGCGTCCCTGTGGTGACCACCGACGTCACACGCCTCGACGAGAGGCTGTCCGCCTCCACGGTCCGCGGCGTCAAGGACACGCGCGCCTACACGGCGTTCCGCGTGGTCAACGCGACGCTGCTCGTGATCATCGCGGCCGTCACGCTGTACCCGTTCGTCAACCTGGCCGCGCAGGCGTTCAGCTCCGAGGCGTACATCAACGCCGGCCAGGTGAACCTCTGGCCCAAGGGCTTCAACCTCACGACGTTCGACCTCGTGATGAGCGACGGCATGTTCTGGCGCAACTACCAGAACACCGTCTACTACACGGTGGTCGCGACGCTCGTGGCGATGGTGCTGACGACGACGTTCGCGTACGCGATCTCCAAGCACCACCTCAAGGGCCGCAAGGTGTTCATCGGCATCGCCGTGTTCACGATGTTCTTCAACGGCGGCCTGATCCCGAACTACGTCCTCGTGAACGAGCTCGGCCTGCGCAACTCCGTGTGGGCGATCGCGCTCCCCAACGCGATCAGCGTGTTCAACCTGCTCGTCATGAAGTCGTTCTTCGAGAGCTTCTCGACCGAGCTCGAGGAGGCCGCCGAGATCGACGGCCTGAGCACGTACGGGAAGCTGTGGCGCATCGTCCTGCCGCTGAGCAAGGCGGTCATCGCGACGATGGTGCTGTTCTACGCGGTGTCGTTCTGGAACTCGTGGTTCGCCGCGTTCCTGTACATGGACCACCGCGAGCTGTACCCGGTGACGGTCTACCTGCGGAACCTCATCGCGGGCGCGACCAGCGTGGACGGCGCCGCCGGGTCGGCCGAGGCGACGCAGATCGCCGCGAACGTCAAGGCGGTGACGATGCTCCTCACCGTCCTGCCGATCGTGTGCCTCTACCCGTTCATCCAGAGGTACTTCGTGTCGGGCGTGATGCTCGGCTCGGTCAAGCAGTGACGTACGTCCCGCGGTCCGTCCCGGCCCGCGGCCCACTCGGATGCAGGACGACGGCGTTCCATTCGGAAGGAGAACGATGAGGACCACGAAGAGGCGGCCGCTGGCGGTCGTCGCGACCGCGGCGACCCTGGCCCTGACCCTGGCCGCCTGCTCCGGCGGCTCGGGCGGCGGCGAGGGCGGCGACACCCCCGAGGCCAGCGAGCTCGGCCAGGTCGGCGCGATGGAGGACTACGAGGTCGGCACGACCTTCAAGGCCACCGAGCCGGTGACGTTCGGGCTCATGTACCGCGACCACCCGAACTACCCCCTCAAGGCCGACTGGGACATCCTGACGAAGCTGCAGGAGAACCAGAACGTCGAGTTCGACATCCAGACCGCGCCGCTGTCGGACTGGCAGCAGGCGCAGTCGATCGCGATCGGCGCGGGCAACGCCCCCGACATCATCTCGGTGACGTACCCGGGCCAGGAGGTCCCCTTCGTCGCCGGCGGCGCGATCCTGCCCGTCAGCGACTACGTCGAGCACATGCCGAACTTCCAGGACAAGGTCGAGAAGTGGGGCCTGGAGGCGGACATCGACCGCCTGCGCCAGGAGGACGGCAAGTACTACCTGCTGCCGGGTCTGCGCGAGTCGGTGCGCCCCATGTACACCTACGCGGTCCGCAAGGACATCTGGGACCAGCTCGGCCTGAGCCTGGAGCCCGAGACGTTCGAGGACTTCAAGGCCGACCTCGAGAAGGTCAAGGCCGCGTACCCCGACCAGTACCCGATCTCCGACCGGTGGTCGGCGAACGGCCCGCTCGAGGCGACGCTCAACGTCGCGGCGCCGGCCTTCGGCACCATCGCCGGCTGGGGCTTCGGCGAGGGCGTGCAGTGGGACGAGGACGCCGAGGAGTTCGTCTACGCGGGCGCCACGGACGAATACCGCGAGCTGCTCGAGTACTACAACGGGCTGATCGCGGACGGCCTCATGGACCCGGAGAGCCTCACGCAGGAGGACGACCAGGCCCTGCAGAAGATGGGCTCGGGCCAGACGTTCGCGCAGCTCACGAACGACCAGGAGATCCTCAAGATCCGCAGCACCCTGACCGAGCTCGGCACGACGGGCGAGGTCGCGATGATCCGCGTGCCGGCGGGCCCCGCGGGTGACATCGAGGGCGGTCAGCGCCTCGTCAGCGGGCTGATGCTGGCGTCCACGGCGGCCGAGGAGGACGACTTCCTCGCGATGCTCCAGTTCCTCGACTGGCTGTACTACTCCGACGAGGGCCTCGAGTTCGCCAAGTGGGGCGTCGAGGGCGAGACGTACACGAAGGACGGCGACACCCGGACGCTGAACCCGGAGATCGACCAGAACGGCCTCAACCCGGGCGCGCCGAAGTCGCTCAACGTCGACTACGGCTACCACAACGGCGTCTGGATGCTCGAGCACGGCTCCACCGACGACCTCGACCGGTCGATGCTGCGACCGGAGGTCGTGGACTTCGTCGAGTCGATGTCCGACAAGGAGCTCGCCCCGGTCGCGCCGCCGGCGCCGCTCAACGAGCTCGAGCGCGAGCAGGTCTCGCTCTGGCAGACCGCCCTGCGCGACCACGTCTACCAGAACACCGCCGCGTTCATCCTCGGCCAGCGCCCGCTGTCCGAGTGGGACGCGTACGTCACGGAGCTCGAGGGCAAGAACATGCAGCAGTACCTCGACGTCGTGAACGGCGCGCAGCAGCGGTTCGCCGAGGCGAACGGCTGACGCGACCGACCGACGCGACGGCCCGGTCCCTGCTCGCAGGGGCCGGGCCGTCCCGTTCCAGCCCGCGCCCGTCCCGGGGCGGGGCCCGCACCAGACCGCGAACGACCGGAAGGACCGTCCCCGTGCGCACCGTCGTCCCCACCCAGCCCAGCGGCCCCCTGCCCGACGCCTGGCGCGCCTGCGTCGGCACCGGGCGCATGAACCTGGCCCTGCGCGCGGACTACCGCGACTCGCTGGCGCAGGTGCAGCGGGAGATCGGCTTCCGGCACGTGCGCGGGCACGGCCTGCTCTCGGACGACATGGCGGCGCTGCGGACGGACGAGGTCGACGGCCGCACGTACACGCGGTACGCGTCGACCTACGTCGACCAGGTGCACGACTTCTTCCTGTCGGCGGGCATCCGGCCGTTCCTCGAGCTGGGCTTCATGCCGTCGCAGCTCGCGTCGGGCGACGACACGGTGTTCTGGTGGAAGGGCAACATCACGCCGCCGCGGGACGAGCGCGCGTGGGTGGCGCTCGTGCAGGCGGTGCTGCGCCACCAGATCGACCGGTACGGCATCGACGAGGTGCGGCACTGGCCGGTCGAGGTGTGGAACGAGCCCAACCTCACGGTGTTCTGGAAGGACGCCGACCAGGAGGCCTACCTCCGTCTCTACGAGGCGACCGCCCGCGCGGTGAAGGACGTCGACGCGGACCTCCAGGTGGGCGGCCCGGCCCTCTCGCCCGGGTCGGACGAGTGGTGGGCGCCGTTCACGGACTTCGTGACCTCGCGCGACGTGCCGGTCGACTTCCTGTCCCGGCACGCGTACACGTCGGGGCCCGCGCAGCACGTGCCGTTCGGCACGTACCAGACCCTCATGCCGCCGCAGCACCTGCTCGAGCAGTTCGACGCCCCGCGCCGGCACGTCGCGGGCACGCCGCTCGCGGGCCTGCCGGTGCACATCACCGAGTTCAACACGTCGTACCGCCCGGACAACCCGGTGCACGACACGGCGTACAACGCGGCCTACCTGGCGCCGGTGCTGGCGGCCGGCGGCGACCTCGTCGACTCCTTCTCCTACTGGACGTTCTGCGACGTCTTCGAGGAGAAGAACGTGCCGACGTCGTTCTTCCACGGCGGGTTCGGCATGCTGACGCACCGGCAGGTGGCCAAGCCGACGTACCACCTGTACGCGTTCATGGCCCGGATGGGCCGCGACGTGCTGGCGCGCGGCGACGACCACCTCGTGTGCGTCGACCCCGACGGCCGCGTGACCGTGCTCGCGTGGCAGCCGGTCGGCGGCACGGACGCCGCCGACGCACCCGCCGAGCACCGCGTCTCCCTCTCGCTGCCCGTGCCCGCCGGCACCCCGGCCGCGTTCGCGCACCGCGAGCGCGTCAACGAGCACGACGGCAACGCGTTCGCCGCGTGGCGCGAGCTCGGCCGCCCGCTCTCGCCCACCGCGCGCGAGCTCGACCTGCTGCGCGCCTGCGCCGCGCCCGCGACGTCCCACGCCCACGCGCCCGTGCACGACGACCGCGTCGACCTGGACCTCGTGCTGTCCCGGCACGAGGTGACGTTCGTCGAGGTCCTGCCCGTGACGCCCACGCACCACGAGGGCCTGGACGACCGGCGTGCGCTGGGCGTCGACGACGACCGGCTCGTGGCGCCGCACGAGCGGCTGCGAGCATGACCGCCATGACCTACGACGGTGCGGGGGCGCGACGCGGCGCCCCGGACGACGAGATCGGTGCCGGCCCGCTGTCGCGGGGGGCGGCGGTGGTGTGGTGGGTGCTGACGGTGAGCGGGCTGACCGTGCTCACCGGCGGCCTGCCGCTGGCCGTCGTCCCGCTGCTCCTGTCCGACCCGAGCAACGCGCCGCTCGTGGCGCTCGCGGCCGTGCCGCTCGCGCCCGCGCTGGCGGCGGCGGTGTTCGCGTGGCGCCGGTTCCTCGGGGACCGCGACCTCGGGCCCGGGCGGCACTTCTGGCGCGGGTACCGGCTGAACGCGCTCGACGTCCTGCGCTGGTGGGTGCCGACGGTGGCCGTGCTCGCGCTCGTCGGGTTCACCGCCGGCAACCTCGGGCAGGCGCGCGTCCCCGCCGGGTACGGCGTCGTGCTGGCCGTCGTCGCGGTGGCCCTGCTGCTGTGGGCGGCGAACGCGCTGGTGCTGTCGGCGACGCTGAGCCTGCGCACGCGGGACGTCGCCCGCCTCGCGGCCTACTACCTGGCCGCACGGCCGCTCGTCACCCTCGGCACGCTGTCGCTGCTCGTGCTGTGCGTCGGCGTCGTCGTGCTCACGTCCGACTGGGTGCTCGTCGCCCTGCTCGGTCCCCTCGCCCTCGCCGTCACGCGCAACGCCGCACCGGTGCTGCGCGACGCGACCGCCCGGTTCACCCGCCCCACCGACCACGGATGAGGTCCTCCCGCATGACCCTGCACGGCCCCGGTCTCCCGCTGTCCGACCACCTGCGCTACGGCGGTGACTACAACCCCGAGCAGTGGCCCGAGCACGTGTGGGACGCCGACCACGCCGCGTTCTCCGCGGCGCGGATCTCGACGCTCACCGTCGGGGTGTTCGCGTGGGCGCACCTGCAGCCCGCGGAGGGCACGTACGACTTCTCGCGGCTCGACGCGATCGTCGAGCGCGTCGCCGCCGAGGGGCGGCAGGTGGTCCTCGCGACGCCGAGCGGCGCGATGCCGCCGTGGCTCGCGCGCGCCTACCCGGACGCCTGCCGGGTGGACGTCGAGGGGCGGCGGCACGTCTACGGCCAGCGGCACAACCACTGCCCGTCGTCGCCGGACTTCCGGCGGCTGTCGGTCGCGATGGCCGACCGGCTCGCGGAGCGGTACGCCGGCCACCCGGCGGTCGTCGCGTGGCACGTCGGCAACGAGTACGGCGGCGGCTGCTGGTGCGAGGCGTGCACCGCCGCGTTCCGGGTCTGGCTGCGCGAGCGGTACGGCTCCCTCGACCGGCTCAACGACGCGTGGAACACGCTGTTCTGGTCGCACGTCTTCACCGACTGGGACGAGATCCCGGCGCCGTCGATGCTGTCGGAGCACTGGCGCGGCCCGGACCACACGGCGTTCCAGGGCATCACGCTCGACTACCGCCGGTTCCTGTCCGACCAGCTCCTGGCCGGCTTCGTCGCGGAGAAGGCGGCCATCCGCGCGCACGACGCCACGACCCCCGTCACGACGAACCTCATGGGCCTCTACCAGCCGGTCGACTACCACCGCTGGGCCGAGCACCTCGACTTCGCGTCGTGGGACAACTACCCGCCCGCCGACGACCCGGTGCGCACGGCCGCGCGGATGGCCGCCACGCACGCGGCGATGCGCGGCCTCAAGGACGGCCAGCCGTTCTGGGTCATGGAGCAGACGCCGTCGATCACGGCGTCGCGCGACGTCAACCCGGTCAAGCGCCCCGGCGTGCTGGCGCTGTGGACGTGGCAGTCGGTCGCGCACGGCGCCGACGCGACCCTGTACTTCCAGATGCGGCAGTCCCGCGGCGCGTGCGAGAAGTACCACGGCGCGGTGATCGACCACTCGGGCCGCACGGACACGCGCGTGTTCCGCGAGGTCGCCGAGCTCGGCGGCGCGCTGGCCGTCACGGGGGACGCGCTGCTGGGCGCCCGCACGCCCGCCCGCGTCGCGCTGCTGCTCGACTGGGACTCGTGGTGGGCCGTCGAGATGACCGACGGGTACAACCGCCACGTCGGCTACGTCGCGACCCTCCTGCGGTACCACCGCGCCCTGTGGCACGCGAACGTGCAGGTCGACGTTGTGCCGGTCACCGCCGACCTGTCCCGGTACGACGTCGTCGTCGCGCCGCTGCTGCACATGCTCAAGGGCGACGTCGTCGAGCGGCTGACCGCGCACGTCGAGGGCGGCGGGTCGCTCGTCACGACGTTCTACGGCGGGCGCGTCGACGAGGCCACGAACGCGTTCCTCGGGGAGCCGCCGCTGGACCGGCTGCTGGGCGTGCGCGTGGAGGAGACCGACTCGGCGGCGCCGGGCGCGGCGAACCCCGTCACGCTGCGGCTGGGCGGGACCCCGGCCGTGCACGACGCCGAGCTCGTGTTCGAGCTGCTCGTGCCGCACGCCGGCACCGAGGTGGTCGGCACGTACGGCGCCGACTTCTACGCGGGCACGCCGGCCGTCACGCGGGCGTCCCGCGGCGCGGGCGCGGCCTGGCACGTCGGCACGGGTCTCGACGACGACGGCGTCGCGGCCGTGCTGCGCGCGGTGCTCGACCGGCACGGCCTGGTCGGCCCGCACGCGGACGACGACGGCGTCGAGGTGGCCGACCGCGTCGCGCCCGACGGCACCTGCTACCGCTTCCTGCTGCACCACGGCGACGCCTCGCGCACCGTCACGCTCGAGGTCGGCGGCACCGACCTGCTCACCGGCCGCGAGGTCGCCGTGGGGGAGGAGCTGACGCTCGCACCGGCGCAGGTCATGGTGCTGCGGCAGGGCGCGGCCTGCTGAGGCGGGCGCGGACCTGCACGTGTCGTGGGGGTCCGCGTCCCGTACCCTGTCCCCGTCGAGGGGAGTACTTCCCCGCACCGACCCGGTCAGTACGGCGCACCCGGTGCGACCTCGGGCGGTGGCCCGCCGCAGGCGGGTGAAGGAGACCTCGGAGCCACACCACTTCCCGGTAGGAGACTCCGTTGACCCCAGTTCTCGCTGCCGCCGACGCCGCGTCCGGCTCGGCCATCAGCACCATCGCGACCCCCACGCTGTGGGGCGTCACCATCGCGGGCGTGATCGCGCTGCTCGCGCTCGACTTCCTCGTCACGCGCAAGCCGCACGAGGTGTCGATGAAGGAGGCGGCCGGCTGGTCGGCCTTCTACATCGCGCTGCCGCTCGCGTTCGGCGGCTGGGTCTGGTCGCAGTACGGCCAGCAGACCGGCGTCGAGTACCTCACCGGGTACCTCGTCGAGAAGTCGCTGTCCGTGGACAACCTGTTCGTGTTCATGCTGCTGCTCAGCGCGTTCGCGGTGCCGGCGGTCCTGCAGCAGCGCGTGCTGCTGTGGGGGATCATCGGCGCGCTCGTGCTGCGCGGCATCTTCATCGCGCTCGGCGCGGCGTTCCTCGCGAACTTCGCGATCGCGTTCCTCGTGTTCGGCCTGATCCTGCTGCTCACCGGCGTCAAGATCCTGCGCGACCAGGTCAGCGGCGCCGGCCACGACGTCGACGTCGCGAACATGCGGTCCGTCAAGCTCATCCGCCGCTTCATGCCGGTGACCGAGGACTACCGCGGCCCGCGGATGTCGGTGGTCGAGAACGGGAAGCGGATGCTCACGCCGCTCGCGGTCGTCGTCGTGGCCGTGTTCGCCACCGACATCGTGTTCGCGGTCGACTCCGTGCCCGCCGTCTACGGCATCACCGGCGACCCGTACCTCGTGTTCGCCACCAACGCGTTCGCGCTGCTCGGCCTGCGCGCCCTGTACTTCGTGCTCCAGGGCGCGCTGTCCAAGCTCGTGCACCTCGGGTACGGCCTCGCGGCGATCCTCGGGTTCATCGGCGTCAAGCTCGTCCTGCACTGGGCGCACGGCGTGTGGCCCGGCGTCCCGACCGTCCCGACGGTCTGGTCGCTCGTCGTCATCGTCGTCATCCTGGGCGTCGTCACCGCGACCAGCCTGTACGCCACGCGCGGCAAGGACGGCGACACGGGCGGCTCCGCCCACGTCGCCGAGCCGGGGGCGCACCACCACCGCTGACGCGGCACGACCCACCACGACCGCCCGGTCGCCGGCACCCGCCGGCGGCCGGGCGTCGTCGTTCGCACGCCCGCCCGCCCGCGCGCCCCGCCCGCGTCCGCCGAGTGCGGTACCTCGTACCGAGTGCGGCAGGTACGACTACCGCACTC